>DLVS01000731.1 GCA_003445095.1 Verrucomicrobiales bacterium | reverse complement strand
GTGTTGATCGGCGTCGAACTCATGCTGAACGCCGCGAACCTGAACTTCATCGCATTCTGGCGGTACGGTCCAAATCCAGAAGCGCTGACCGGAATCATGTTCGCATTGTTCTCCATCGCGGTCGCGGCGGCAGAAGCGGCCGTCGGGCTGGCGTTGATCATAGCGTTGTTCCGACACCATCGAACGAGTGACGTCGATGCGGCGAACGAATTGAAGGGATGACCTGGGTCGCACAACATCTTTGGCTGATTCCGCTGTTGCCGTTGGTGGCGGCAGGAATGATCGCCGTGACTCCCCGACCGCACCGGCGGTTTGCGGCAGGAACGGCGTTAGGCGCGTTGGCCGCGGCGTTCGGGCTGTCGACGATTGCATTTGTCGCCACGCTTCAACCGGGATTCACCCGCAGTGCCGTCAACACGCCTTGGTTCACGGCGGGTGAAATCACGCTTCAGCTCGGATGGTTACTCGATCCGCTGTCCGCGGCGATGCTGGTGATGATTACTTTCGTGGGGTCTCTGATATTTGTGTTTAGCACTGGGTATATGGCCGAGGATCCAAACTTTACTCGGTTCTTTGGGTTCCTTTGCTTGTTTGCCGCGGCGATGTTGGGGCTAGTGATCGCCAACAGCCTGCTCGTGCTGTTTGTGTGTTGGGAGCTGGTCGGGCTCGCGTCGTATTTGTTGATCGGCTTTTGGTTCACGAAGCCCGCGGCCGCGGCGGCGGCGAAGAAAGCCTTTATCACGACGCGCATCGGCGACCTCGGCCTCTTTGCCGCGATGCTTTGGCTAAATGCGGATACCGGGACGTTGCTGTTTTATGATACCGGTCGCGGTTGTCTTGAGGCGGGCGCACTCAGCGGTTTGGTCGCGCAAACCACTGTGATGGGTTTAACCGCTTCAAGTGCCATCGGGCTCCTTGCCTTTTGGGGAGCGGTCGGAAAGTCCGGCCAACTTCCGCTTCACGTTTGGTTGCCCGACGCGATGGAAGGACCGACACCGGTGAGCGCTTTGATTCACGCCGCCACCATGGTCGCGGCGGGAGTGTTCCTCATCGCGCGGCTATTCCCGCTACTCGGTTCGACAGTGGACGGGGACCAACTGACGGTCTCCAACACTACGCCGGTGTTAATTGTGATCGCTTGGGTGGGCGCAATTACTGCCGTCTTTGCGGCACTCTGTGCCGTCGCGCAAACCGATCTCAAACGTGTCCTCGCCTACTCCACGATGTCTCAATTGGGCCTTATGTTCGTTGGTGTCGCGACCGCGGGCCCAGCGGTCGGCATGATGCATCTGCTCACCCATGCCTTCTTCAAAGCGCTGCTATTTCTCGGGGCCGGCTCGGTCATTCACGCGTGCCATCATGAACAGGATCTGCGGCGACTCGGCGGGCTTCGGCGATTTCTGCCGGTAACGTTCGCGACCTACGCGGCCGGAATGATGGCCCTGTCCGGAGTGCCGATATTCTTCTCGGGATTCTGGAGCAAGGACGCCGTGGTGTATGGAGCGTTGGCGTGGCCAGTGTCGTACGGACCGTTCATTCTTTGCGTTGTCGGAGCGGCGTTGACGGCCTTCTACATGACCCGGCAGATGTGTTTCGTGTTCTTTGGGGAACCGCGACAGGAGGAAGATCATCACGCCTCGTCCGAGCGCCATCCACCGACTCCTGCTGTCGCAATGGGAGAACTAGATGGATTGACGAAGCCCTCATCCGCCCTCCGGGCACCTTCCCCCCAAGCTATCGCTTCGGGAGAAGGGCGGTTCCGAGAGAGCCCGCGCGTGATGACGGTTCCCCTGGCGATCCTCGCGGTGAGCACCGTGTTACTGAGCGCGTTGTGTACTCCGTTTTGGCCGTGGCTCGAACACTACCTTGGTGTTCCTGCTTCCGCGGATCACGAAGTCCCGAGTGGAGTTTGGGGAGTGGTCGCGTTGTCTTCGGTCGTGTCACTCGGAGGTATCGCCTGCGCGTGGTGGATTTACCGCCCGATTCGCCAGTCCGCGGAGTCTAAGGATCCGCTGGCGAGACGATTCCCGATCATTTGGGGCGTCCTGGCGCGATCATTTGGCGTCGATACCCTGTATGCGGCGACAATTCTCCGCGCTGGCGAAATTCTGGGACGAGTGTCCGCCTGGCTCGACCGATGGATGTGGGAAGGCTTGACGGACGTCTTTCGTAGCCTTGGACAACTCACCGGCTGGGCCAGCGCGCGACTGGACGAAACCGCCTTGAACTCGGGATTCGATCAAGGCTGCGAGGTAACTCGCCGCTCGGGGCAACGATTGGCGTGGTTACATAACGGTCGAGTGCATCGCTACCTGCGCGTTCTCGCCATGGGTGTCGCGGTGTTGGGGCTGCTGCTCTTCGGCTGGATGAAACGCTGAACCCACCTAATCCCGACGCCGATGTTGACCCTGTTGACATTCACTCCCCTCGCGGGCGTCCTGCTATTGTGGCTGGTGCCCGCGACCGCGGTGCGGGCAGTCGGCAGAATCGTGTCGGCGTTGGTATTGGGACAGGTGATCGCGCTGCTGTTCCGATTTGACTCTAGCTCGGGTGCGATCCAATTCGTTGAGAAGGCGGCCTGGATACCGTCGCTGAGCGTCGATTACTTCGTGGGTGTGGATGGACTGGGTCTTTTGCTCGTGGCGTTGAGCGCGCTCTTGGTCCCGTTCGCTTTGGAAATCGCGGGACCCGAGCGCGCCTCAGACCGGAGCTTCTGCACGTTGGTGCTAATCCTACAGGCCGGTCTCCTCGGAACTTTCACCGCGCTCAACTTCATTCATTGGTTTTTGTATTGGGAGCTAAGTTTGGTGCCGGCCTATTTCCTCATCAAGCTGTGGGGACGCGAGGAACGTCGCGCGGTCGCTACGCAATTCTTCGTGTACACGTTTGGCGGCAGCGTCGCCATGTTGTTGGCCATGCAGGGAGTCTTCCTGGCCGCGGGAACGTTCGACCTGATCCAATTGCGCGATCTCGCGGTGTCGGGAGAGTTGGGACGGCTCGTGGTGGCGAAGTTTCCCGTTGCGAGTTCCGGATTGCCGTTGCTGTTGTTTCTCGGAGTTTTCGTCGGCTTGGCGGTCAAGGTGCCGTTGTTTCCGTTCCACGGCTGGTTGGCGCCCACCTACGCTAGTGCGCCGCCGAGCGTGACGCTACTCCTCACGGGCGCGATGTCGAAAATGGGCGTGTATGGATTCCTGCGCATTCTGCTACCTGTGTTCCCCGAACAAACGCGGACGTTGCTCGGGCCTCTAGTAGCCCTGGCGGTTATCACGATCCTGTTCGCGGCTTTGGCGGCGCTCGCGCAACCCAACCTTCGAAGAATGCTGGCCTACTCCTCGATGAATCATT
>DLVS01000577.1 GCA_003445095.1 Verrucomicrobiales bacterium | reverse complement strand
AGAAGTATCTTCAACGAACTCAAACTCGAAGCGTGGTGTCGAGGTGCGCGAAAAGTTAATTCGTTTACAAAATTGCAGCCTCCCGACTGCTGATCGCGTCATATCCGCTCGCATCGGCAGCGCTCCCGCGCTATGGATCAAGAATCCATGAAGCGACCGGTTGTATTGCCAGTGCAGCTCCACGCGGCATCGCGGTCCGATGGGTGGAACCATCGGATTGCGTGGTCTGTCGCGTTGTTGCTCATTTCGGCGTCCACTGCGGCACAAACTCCAAATGACAAAACCCGTCGCCGCATTCCCGGCCCCGGGGTGAAATTGCAGCCGGGAACTGCCACCGCTGCTCCCAAACAAGCACCTGCCACACCGACACCTGCCCCAACGCGATGGACCGCCGCGCAACCGGATCCCATGGTCGACATCGCTTTTTCCCGAGCGAAAGTCGACGGTGCTGACGCACTGGCAGCACTCGTTGTTGCCGCTTCCCTTGATGAACGCGCGTCCCTGGGCAAGGTGCGGCAAGGACTGCGTGCAATCGGACAAACAACGAGTTCCACTGCTGATGACGCTCGGTGGCTAGCGGCACTCCTCTCGCCCAGCAACGCGGGGCCGACCTGGGTCGGTTCTCAATCCATCACGTACGACACAGCGCCAGACTTGACGGGCCTGGTCCGCTCATTTGCGATCCTCGGTCCTTTCCCTAACAAGGGTGATGGAATTTTTGAAAAAGAAGGTCCGGAAGCCCCGGGGCAATCGTTTTCCAATACAAACAGCAAATACTCGTGGGGGATTTATGACGTTGCTTGGCGACGAACCCTTGCCGCAACCACATCCCCACGCGGTTTGCCGCTCGACATCTACATTCATCCGCGAACTGAAACTTGTACCTATTTAGCATCGAAGATCGCATTTCCAGCCGTCACCAAGACAGCAACTCCCGTCGTGATGCACGTAGGGTCTACTGGCAAAATCCGAGTCATATGGGACGGTGCCGACGTCGCGATTGGTGATGATACGCACCAACGGCTCATGGTCGATCGGCTCGCATTGCGCATCGATGTCACCCCAGGTCCGCATCTTGTCGCCGTTAAAGTGTGTTCCGGTTCACTCCCTGATGACGGTCGTGTACGTGTACGATTTACGACGCTGGATCGAAAACCCGTTGCTGTTGCTGCGTCCTCAAACTTGGCGGGCATGAACATACCGCCTCCACCGCCAACCAAATCCCAGCCCAGTGCTGACAATGTCACCGTCGCGCTGCCAAAAGGTGTAACACGCATTCCAACGCTGCTGGAACAAGGCATGGACGTTGGCTCAGCGCCCAAACCCGATGCCGCGCTGCGGGCAGCCATACTTCGCACACTTGGAGGAGCGGACGATCTGCGGTCGCCACGCGCCCCAGGTCTGGTGGAAGTCGCCGTCCGCGACCGAAATACGTCAGCAGACATACTGGCCCTTGCCGGTTGGATCTCTCCGTTCGGTGCCGAGCGAACGGAACGGTTGAACTTGGCTCTCGAACAGGCCAAGGCGAATCAGGATCTCGAAACCTTGGCATTTGCCCAACGTCGGCTGTTTGAGTCTTCACTGACCGCTCGGCTCCCTGACTGGGCTTTGGCCCGAGTGCGCGAAGCCCCACTTGCGACAGCGATCGACCTCGAAGCTCGACTGTTAAAGCTCGCGGCGCGGTCCCGAATGGGTGTCCCAGGGGCGCGTCGTTCCGACCGCGAGCAGCTTTTGGCGATGACTACCGAGATGCGAGGTCGTGCACCTGTGGCCATTTGGGCTGAGCTCGTTGATGCCTCGAGCAGCGACAGCCAGGTTTTTCTTACGGCGACCAAACGTCTTGCAGATCTGCGGCCAGATGCCCGTTCGAGCCAGTTTGTTGCGGCGCATCGGGCCCTGGGTGGAGCTGAGCTCGAAAAAGCGGCGGCGGATGTTCTTGTCCATCAGCGGTCGGCGGATGAACTCGTAGCGATCGGCAATCTTCTTCTCGATGCAGGTCGAAACATCTGGGCCCGCGAGGTGTTTTTCGTAACCACACGGCTGTCGCCCAACAAGGCATCTGCGTTTCATGGGCTCGCGGCTGCCCGGAAAGCGGTTTTGGCGGACGAACTTCGTCAGGGAAAAACTCCGTCGGAATCGCCGGACCTCATCAAGGAAGCTTTGCTTCGCGCCCAGGCTCTCGAGCCCACGGATGTTGCGCGAAAAGCAGAGATTGCCCTTCGCACGCGGCTTGGGGGCGGACAGGTACCCATGCCTGACGAGCGAGCTATTGTGCAACCCGATGTTTTCTTGGCTCGGGCCAAAGCTTCGCCGGCAAACAAGACGGAAGTTTTCGATCGGCAATTGCATTGGCTCAGGTACGTCACGTACCATGCAGATCGTCGCATTTCTCAATTGATTCATTACGCTCGTGAAATCGTCGTCGAGCCGCGTACGGAAGCGGAGCTCACCGAGCCTGATGTGCCTGCGGAAGGTGATCGGATGGAATTGCTTTTTGCACGGGTTCATCGCAAAAACGGTTCCATTGGATTGCCCGAAGAGCAAGCGAGCAATGGGCGAGGCACTTATATTCGATGGCCCAAGTTGCAAACGGGTGACGTCGTCGAGGTTGCTGTGCGTTCGTGGACGGCGAATCCGGTGGGGCGTCGAGGCGATGCTCCATATTATTTCACGGATATGTCGGGCTCGACGGAAACGCATCCTTTGCTTTACAACGAAGTCGTCGTCGAATCACCTAAGGCATCTCCTTTGGCCGTGGATGTTCTCAATGGCAAAGCGGATCGTTCCGACTCGAAAACGGACGGTGAACGCATAATTCAATCGTTCATTTGGGACAAACCCGTCAATATCCCTGATGAACCGCTGGCTCCTTACATGATGGAGACCGTACCGCTCGTCGTGGGTTCCACGTTCGCGGGATGGGCCGATTTTCGAGCGTGGTACAAGAGTGCCGTCGAAGGGTTTTCCACGCCCGACGAGCGCGTCAAGGAGCTAGCCTCGAAACTCACCAAAGGCAAGAAAACGCGCGACGAAAAAATCCGCGCCGTATTTGATTACGTTGCCGATTCGATTCGCTACGTCAATTATGTCTCTGGAGAATCCTGGCTCCCCAATCGCCCACAAGTTTCATTGGCCCGAAAACAAGGCGATTGCGACGACAAAGCCATGTTGCTCATTACGTTGCTCGAAGCAATCGGTATTCAGGCAACGGAAGTCCTAATTCAGACGCGTTATGCAGGACAATCGTCCCTCTTGCGCAGCGAAAAAGTTGCCATTCCGCTTTTTGACCATGGTATCGCCTATCTGCCGGCCAAAGATGGTTCTCCCGCAATGTGGCTCGACGCGACGAGCCCCCAAAGTCGAATTGGCCCATTGCCCTCGATGGACGCTCGGACGCTCGCGTTTTTCATCGACAATGGTCCACCCAAAATGATCGAAACGCCGCTGAGCTCACCCGACGATCATGGCGTCGAGGCCGAATGGAAGCTCGTCCTCCAAGCTTCGGGCGAATGCAAACTCACCGCCAATGAACGACATGTCGGAGACGCTGCATTCGAATTACGTACCAATTTGGTCGAACCCGATGCCCGGCGCCAATGGGTCGAACAATATCTGACCGGAAAATGGGTCGCCGGCGTCGAAGTGGAAAATGACATCGGTTTTGACGGAAATATGCCCAATGGTGCCGCAAAATTGCGTTATCAAGCGCAAAGTCGCAACATTGTGCGCCGCGAAGGCCAGGAACTCGTGGTTCCCCTTGGCGAAACCGTCACGTTTGCCTCACAACTGGCGCCTCTCCCCCAACGTAAACTCCCCGTGGTCTTGCCCGCATACCTCGCCCCACGCCGCGACACGCGAACCCTGACCATCGTTCGCCCAGAAGGTTATGAATTTACGGAACTACCTCCGGGTGGGGTCGAAAATGGCGGCGAGTTTGGCCGGGCCATCCTCGAAATCAATCCTGGGGAAGCAGGAACCGTCATCGTCAAACGAACGGTCATTTTCGACCTCTCGACGATCCCTGTGGAAAAATATCAAAAATGGCGTAATTGGCTGCAAAGAGTCGATGCGCTCATGCACCGCACCGTCCGTCTTCTCCCGGAAAAAACCAGCCCAACCAACAAACCCATTCCCTGAACCCCAACGCGCAAGAAACTCATGATTCAGCTCAATTCTTCCTGGACCCGCCTTCTCCACAAATACCAAGACGATCACCAGGATCCGCGAAATCAGGCGTGTCACAAGGTTGGTATTCCCCTCATCGCCCTGAGTTTCCCAGTCGGCGCAACCATCATTGGTTTGCCCCTCGCCGCCACCATGTTCAGCGTGGGTTGGGGTTTTCAATTCGTGGGTCACGCCTTCGAAGGTAAAAAGCCCTCCTTTGTCGACGACAAACGGGCTGAATTGAAGTTCCTTGGCTGCGCCTCGGCTCGACGGGAATTCCCCGCGATTCCAGCAGACGATTTGTTCGGCGGTAAGCCCCTCCCCAGTTTTGATAATGTCGGGGAGGCTATCGCCGTTGACGTCGGCGATCTGAACGTTTCCGCCGGGCTCAGCTAGTTCGAGCTCAGGTGGATCGATTTCACGGAGCCGAGCTTCAGTCAGCCGCATGGAAGAGTAGGCGAAAACAAGGGGAGGCAGGAAGTTGTTGGCGTTTCCACTGCGATCGCGTTGAACGATCCGTTTGAGAGTAGAAACGCCTAAGTCAATGGCACCGTCTGGTGCGTCCATCCCGTCGCCGGCGCGATAGGCGTATTCCAAGTCATAGGCGCGGACGAGGTGATCAGCTCCTTCATAGAATGAGTGAACTTCGATGCCGATTAATCGTCGTCCGATTCCGATGGAAAACGTCGGGCGATAATCGTCGAACTTGTCGGGGCGGTCTTCGTACCGGAAGCGAACGTCGTGAAAATACCCGTTGAGTGGGGAGTAGGTAATTCGCGAAGGATAGAGGATGCCGGACGATTCGGGGTCGTTGTTGGGCCGGAGGTAATGATACTCGATGCGGTTCCCGTGGAGGTCGATGGTCGTATTCAGCGCCCAGCAATAGGTGCGATCAAATGACGTACTCGCGCCGGGAGGTGGGAAGGGGTGAGTTACGGCGCTCCAGCGTCCGGATTTGCCGCGGAACTCGCCAAAGATATGTCGAGTTCCGTTGCGCTCGGTCATTTCCCAACTGTCTGGGATGAAATCGTTGTCCGTATCGATCTGGCGAAAGCGCTGAAACGCGCTTTCGTTCTCACACCGCCAATCACCTTCGGGATTCGAAAGCGGCACGAGTTCTTCGCCCTGAAAGACGAAGACGTCGTTGTCGGTGTAGGTCGGAAAGCCCTTGTCGGTTTGGCGCTTGATCGTGGGAAACTCTAGGGACCAACCGAGGCCGACGATGGAATTGCCGAGTCCTGAGTTGTACGAAAGCCGAACGGATGGTTGGAGTCCGGCTCGACCGGGGGGCAGCGCAATGGCAACGCCGTAGCTGGAGGAACCCGTGTTGAGTTGCGGCTCGAAGGACTCGCCGAGACCTTCAATGGAACCGGCTCCGGAGGGCAGCGAGATGGCCGAGGGTTTGACGCCGGATTTGTCGGGCGCCGCGGCGTTACAACTCAACCACGATACCCAACCACACAGGACAAAGGTCTTGAGCGCATTCCGCCACATCTCATGGGTTAGAGTTTGATCAAATAGTGGACGTAAACGTTGTTTGGGCGAGTCTCGGAACCGCCGACACTTTCGGAATTTTGCGCATCCACATTGCCCCCAGCAGCAGCTCCCCACATAACGTGAGTTGGGTTTGGCGGCCTATTGTTCCCAGTGTTGTACGCGCTCCCACCATTGTTATTCGGTGTGTTATTCGCAGTTCCATGAAAGTGAGCCTTGAAAGCGTTGGCTTGCACGCTGCCCACTCGGTTTTGTCCGTTGCCGGTCCCTCGAGCCGGCACTCGAGAATTGGCGTCGAAATCCTGATAGCCATCATCGCGATTTCCCGTCACTCCACGAAGGAACATGCCGCGTAGGTCCGGCACTCGGAATTGCTTACCGCCGTCCCCTTTGCCGCTTGAGAACCCGATCACGCTAAACAATCGTACATACTTCGGTTGGTCACCGTCCAGAACTTGTCCCCAGCAAAACTCCCACCCGGCAGGCGGGACTGAGTTCGTTCCCATCCACGCGATGATGGTCCCGGGAGGATTCATGAGATCTTGAATTAATTCTAAAGTCAGGTGGCTAAGGTTAATGGAGTTGGTGGAGATCTGATCCGTTCCGATGACGGCGCCGGCCATGTGGGCAGACGTGATCGTATTCGAAGCGATGAGGCTTCCGGTGAGCGAGAACGGCTTAATTTGGGCCGCAGTCACGCTTCCAGGCCCGAGGCGACCACCGTCAATTCGAGCGGTGGCGGGGTTCGTCACGCCCTCGACAAACAACGAAGACCAGTCATGGCCGTCCAATAGCCGGCTATCGGCTGCCTCTTTGGCAAATACCACCGGCAGTATCGCCTGCCTTGGCAGCATCGGCGGATCTGCCGGGGTGATCGCGTTGTCTGGCCGTCCTTCGGGTCCGCTCACATCCACGGTGATTTCGAGATAAAGCTGGCGGTCGAAATCAACCTCAGGAGGGAAGGGACTCTTGGTTCCGAGTATCACATTAACGAGTCCGCCGTTGACCGTCGTGCGGTGCAGCTCCCCCGACCACCTGGGCGACCCTCCTGAGGGTTCCTCATAGATCTTGAACTGAATCAGGCGCACGCCGTCGGGCACAGCCGCGCCGTTCGGATCGGTTAACCGGCCCTGAAAGGGTAGTAGTTTGGGCGCCGCAACTTGACTCCAGCCGTTGCGGGCACCGAGCAAAGAGAATGTCAGGAATAGAGCTAATCGGATTGGGTTCATTGGAATAAGTGAGAGAGGCAGATAGGAAGTAATGCTCGTTGGGAAAGCAGCGATAATCGGCAAGTCAGCACCGTGTCAACAACTCCAGGCGTCAGAGGTTTTCCAACTACAACTCATAAGCCACAAGTTGAGAATGGGAAACGAAGGCATTAGCTCCTTCGTAGAGGATAATGCGCACTTTAAAAGAATGGGTTCCGGCGGGGAGCGGTCGAATCACCCAAACTGAACTGGCAGGAACGCCGAGGAAGTTGTCTAACGCAGTGCTGACGCCGCATTCAGCCATTCGATCGTTGGAATTTCGCATTATCTGAACCCCAACCCCTCGCTGGCCGGCAATTGGATTAGTGCCGCCATCCACACCCAAAGTGCTTGTCGAGCCGATGCCATCGTGCACAAGTCCAATAAAGACCGGTCGCCCAGAGGATTCGAGGGTCACTTGAAGGGCAGGTACATCCGTCCACACGCCTTTAGCGCTTACGACAAAACTGCCCGAGGAGCCGCTAATGGCACACTGGCCGATCCGCGCCGAGGCGCCGACCGTGCGCGGGCTCAACTTCGATGGTGTAATCGCACCATCCTTGATGTTCGCGGTGTCTAACTCGAAGTTCCCCGCCAACTCCTTGACAGTGAGCTTCTCTGAAACATTCGCATTCTTCGTCAGCTCGAGGCTGCCTTCGACTTTTAGATCTCCTGCAACCTGTAGGCGAGTTTGAGGCGCCGTGACGCCAATTCCGACCCGCCCTATGTCATCTACTACGACCGCTCCCGAGGGGTCGCCATCGCGGGCGTCAAGTTGACTAAGAACACCAATGTGGCGGTCATTGATGACTCCATCGGCAATCTTGGCCGACGTAATTGCGCCATCGACAATTGATCTTGCCAGGCCGCTCTCCTTGGCGAAAACCACCGGCAGGATTGCTTGCCTGGGCAGCATCGGCGGATCCGCTGGGGTGATCGCGTTGTCGGGGAGTCCATTGGGTCCGCTGACATCGACGGTGGTTTCGAGATAAAGCTGTCGGTCGAAATCGACATCCGCGGTGAACGGACTTTTGGTTCCGAGGATTACATTGACGAGACCGCCGTTGACGGTGGTACGATGCAGCTCCCCGGACCATTTTGGAGAACCGCCAGAGGGCTCCTCGAAGACCTTGAATTGAATTAGTCGAACACCGTCGGGCACGGCCATACCATTTTGGTCGGTCAGACGACCCTGAAAGGGAAGCAGACGAGGTACGGTTTGCGCGGAGGCTGACACCACGAGCAACCAGCTGAAGCAAATGGCTGTCGGAGCTTTCATATCTCAATACCTGATGATGTAGTTCACGTACACGTTCTTCGGGCGGCTCTCTGTTGAAGTTCTGGCTGGGGGCAGCTCTTCGGCCGCATAAAGTTCGGCTGCGGCATCGTTCCTAACAAATGGGTTCGGAAGCACCGCGGAGTCCGCGGAGCCTGGCGACAGCCGGCTGGACGTGACGCGTTCCGCAACCGCCTCCGGAAAGTACACCTTGTGATTGTGGGCTTGAAACGCGTCGTCCTGCCAGCTCCCGGGAGCGTCGTTTGGCTCACCTGGATGGGCGAATCTCCTGTCCACGTCCGGATCACGATAGCCGTCCTCTCGACCACGGTTGGCACCGCGGAGGAAGAAGCCGCGGAGGTCGGGAAGTCGGAATTGGGTCGTGTCACTTGGCGTGCCCGCAATTCCACCGATAACGCTGTAGAGCCGTCCGTACTCGCCCTTTGGCAGGAGACGTCCATCGCAGATCAGCCAGCCCGGCGGGTCGTTTGTTCCCATGTATGCGCTCACGGTTCCTGGCGGGGCCAACAGTTCCATCGCGGCTGTGTCGATCTTCTCCGCGGTGACCGCTCCGGCCGCTAGTTGCTCTGTGCCCACCGAGGCGGGAACCAGTTTTTCGGCAGCGATGGTTGCGTCGGTGATCTTCGAACCTGGCAATGCTCCATCGCCGATTGCGGCGGCGGGCAGGGTGCCGTCAGAGATTTTGCTCCCTAGGAGGCGACCATTTACGGGGTCGTTCCTGTCCAGCAAGGCGGCCCAGTCATGACCAGCGAGATTGTGGCTGTCCCTGGCTTGAGCAGCCTCCTTGGCAAAAACGACCGGCAGCAGCACCTGCCGCGGCAGCATCGGCGGGTCGGCCGCGGTGATTGCGTTGTCGGTATTGATATCGACGGTGATTTCGAGATAAATCTGCCGGTCGAAATCGACGCCGGTAAGTGGGGTCTTGCTGCCGAGCAGGACATTCACTAGTCCGCCGTTGACGGTGGTGCGGTGCAGTTCCCCGGACCACTTAGGTGGCCCCCCTGAGGGCTCATCGAACATCTTGAACTGAATCAAGCGCACACCGTCGTGTACGGCCACGCCGTTCGGGTCCGTCAGACGACCCTGGAAGGGGAGAAGCTTGGGGGCGGGTTGAGCCAAGACGAAGGCGGTCGTGAGCAATGCGGAGCACAACGCACGCCCGCAAATGCCTTTCATGATTTTCATAGATTCAACATTGAACGATGTAGTGTAGCTTTCGGACGCGTCTCAGTGTGCACTCTTGCATTCAGTTCGCTACTCCTGACAAATGAGGTTTGATACACTTAGTACTTAATCATGTAATTAACATAGGCATTTTTGGGGCGCGATTCCAGGCCGCCAGCAGGGTCCAAAGCGCCTGAAAGATCGATAGGCTCATATCTTTGAAGCTGGAGTCCGTAGCCGTTGTCGGTAATAATACCCAAGGGTTGATTAGGGCCCGGGTTAGTCTCAACTCCGCGAAGAGAGTGTCGATGGGATTTAATGTCATCAGATTGATAACTACCAACCGAATTACCTGTGATTCCATTCGGCAGTCGCGCGATCCGACTATGTCTATCAGGGTCTAAGAACATATCTCCCCGGTTGTTGTTTACGCCACGGAGAAATACGCCCTGAAGATCAGGCAGACAAAAATCCTCCGAACTATTGAACCCCCAATTCGTGCTGATAGCGGTGAACAACCGTTGATACTTTGAGTCGGCCCGCAGCAGGGCGGTCCCATCACAAAGCAACCACCCGCGAGGAATATTTGATCCCGCGAAGGCCACGACGGTGCCTGGCGGTATCAATAGGTCCAGCACCGCCTCGGCTAGCTCATTGGTTGTAATGCTCCGAGGAACAATCCGATCCGCCCCGATGGAACCCATTGCGATCTGGCGTGAACCGATGGAATTGGTAACGATTTTGGACGCAGGTAGGGAATTGTCGGCCAGCTTCGACACCGGAATCGACAGCGTGGGGTCGTTTGTTCCGAAAATTGGGGTCCAATCATACCCATTGAGTTTGCGGCTGTTCGCCGCCTCCTTGGCGAAAACCACCGGCAGGATAGCCTGCCTTGGCAGCATCGGCGGATCCGCTGGGGTGATGGCGTTGTCGGGGAGTCCATTCGGTCCGCTGACGTCCACGGTGAGTTCAAGGTAAAGCTGCCGGTCGAAATCGAAGCCGGTGAATGGAGTTTTGCTGCCGAGCAGGATATTCACCAGTCCGCCGTTCACGGTGGTGCGATGCAACTCGCCTGCCCACACCGGGGAGCCTCCCGACGGTATGTCGAAAATGTTAAATTGAATCAAGCGCACCCCGTCGGGCACGGCCACCCCGTTCTGGTCGGTGAGCCGTCCCTGGAAGGGGAGGAGGCGCGGAACAGTTTGGGCCGAGAGCTGAAATTGCCACCATGCGATGGTCCACAAGAAAACAACGAGACGAATGACGCTGTTCATATTGTCGATTCAGGCTATTCACCACGAGAAGCTGGTCGAGACGGCGGGGCGCCCGGTACGTAGGGTGAACGTGAATTCGATGTCCTCGACATTCTGGAGGTTGATAGGAGAGATGTTGGCCGCGCGTTCGATCAACAGAACGTAGTTGTTGCAATAGGGGGTTGGTTCGATGTCTGCGATCGGTGACAGCGAAACGCCTGGCTCGCTGCCCAATCCGGCATTGATGGCGTATCGGTAAGCAGAGGTGGAACCTTCAGCAGGATGGGTGTAGTAGAGCGGAAGATCGAACGACAGTAGGGCCTTGTTGACGGTGTTCCGTGGAAAGTATTTCGCCGTCTCGATGCGCCCATATTGAAACAACTCGATACGATAGCGATTGTTGAACGACTGCGCCACGTTGTTGCCGATCAACCGGGCCGTAATGTCTGTGATCCGCATGTTCCAATCATTTTGCGAGATGGGCATGGCGAGGGGTTGGCCGAGGCCGCCCCCGATTTCCTCAGAGCGGAGTCGCTGGTTGAAGGTGAGCGGGAATTCCAGCCGGAGCCAGAGAGGCGATGAAGCAGGCTGTGCGTTACGCAACAGCAGGGCGCGGAAGAGACGGATGTTATCCATCCGTGCGACCGGATCGATGACGAAGCGAAGCTGGAGAGGATCGTAGCTGACCTCGGAAAATCCGAAGACATCCTTGCGCAGAGATATACGGTATTGCAGGCCGGTCGTATCGCCACCCAAACGCTCGGTGTTGCGCAGCGCGCCATCCCATGCCTGCAACGCGGCGAGAAAATCGTCCGCCTCGGCGGCCCGTACGATATTGAAGACGCTTTCGGGCTGCGTGAAGCCGTCGTAGATGCCCCCTCCGAGCGCCACGCCAACACCAAAGCGATTCAAATACGGATTCTCATAAGGTTCCGCCCACCGCGAGGCGAGCATCTGGGTGAGGACGTAAAGTTCATTGCGGTACTCGCGGAGTGCGTTCTCATAGTCAAGTTCGGCCTGTTCCTGCTCGAAGATGATAGAAGGGTCGCTCCACCATTTTTGGGCGTTGGAATCCTGGTAGTAAATGTGGTTCTCGATCAGACGATCAATGCGGGCGAGCGTTTCGTTGACCTTGGCCACGGCCAACTGCCCCTGTATCGCGGCGGATTCCAGATCGAGCGTGTACTGGTTCTCTTGAAGCAGGAGATTCCGAATAGTTGCCTCCGCATTGATGTCGTTTATTTGGACCTGTTGGATGGCTTGCGCGCGGGTGATCTTGTTTTGGAAAATGGCGGATGTGATCGCTCCGGGGTTTTCGGACCTCGTGACGCTGAATGTGGCGCCGCAGCCATTAAAACCGCATGAAACACCCGCCGAGACACTTACTTGGACTGAATTTGCAATTCCGATAGCCAACTGATAACTGGTAATTAGATCAGTCGTGCCGAGAATCACTCCGTTGATCTTTCCTACCCGCTCTTCTTCAATCCGAATCTGCTGGGGAATCGAATCAACCCGGTTTCGCGCTGAGGTGATTTGAGCGAAGGCGAGCTGCGTTTGTAGTACGACTTGACCAAGCTCACTCCCGTCAGTGAGAAGGACTGACGTCGATGGCGCGCGCAACGCTTCGTCGATTCGCTGATTGAGAGCGTTGCGATAGTTCTCCCGGCCCTGCTTAGTAGTCAGCCCGAAATACGGCGCGGCGGTCTCCGCTCCCGGCGGAATGCCCGTCGCGGCAGCAAGGGAATCAGAGAACGAAGTTCGCAACTGTTGGGCGGCTGATATCATCGCGTCTTCACCGCTCTTCACCCGCCAGATCTTGGTCTGCGCTTCGTTGTATTTCGTCGCGGCGTTCGGTTTGAGTGTATTCTTGATGTAGCCAATCTTTTGATTGATCTCCGTAGTGGACGAGTTGAGGGAGAAGCTGTCGAGCTTGGGAACTTCCCCGCGGCGAATCCGATCGACGAGCACGGCGGAATTAGCGACGGTAATGCGGGTCTGGTCCACCCGACACAGTTGGAACTCGTCGATCAGAGAAGACTCGCCATCGCCTAAAGCCGCTGCGAGAGGCAGCGAGGCGAGAAATTGCGCGTGGGCGCCCTTTTGCATTTCGCGCATCGCGGCCTCCAGCATTTCCTGGCGTTCCGCAGGGCGGCAATTCACTGTGCAATTGGGAGAGCGCGCTTTTTCGAAATAGGCGGCGCGCCAGAGTCGGTCGCCAATTCCGACTACGGCCTTGCCGTAACGGTCAAGGAGGTTGCCGACGAGATAGCCCATGGTCTGGCTCTGGCTGTTGGTGGGAAAGTTTCCATCATGCAGTTCCGGTGTGCTGAACTTGGTATATTGGACAAAGGGGTTGTTGAGTGGATCGCTGGCACGAATTTCACCCGTTGCGTCATTAGCCGCAAAATCGAGGGCGGATATGACTCCGCGAAAGAAATGAATCCGAGCGTAACAAAGGTCGGTAATGCGACTGCCCTTGTAGCTACCGTCCGGATCTCCATCGGCCGGATTCGTGGGCCCCGGACTGCCCTTGGGCAGGGTGTCTTCGCCGCCAGGACGCTCGGTCTGCCCAGCCGCATTTGGAAATGCAACTCGAAGTCCCTTTAGCAGGTTAGCATTGCCTGCAATGAGCTGACCTTGCAGCAGTGCCTCCTCGGCCTCCCAGGCGATCCGTTGGGCGAGTTCTGAGTCAGCGTTGGGATCATTAATAAGCTGATTGCGGACGGAA
The DNA here is from genome assembly GCA_003445095.1 of Verrucomicrobiales bacterium. GTDB lineage: Bacteria > Verrucomicrobiota > Verrucomicrobiia > Limisphaerales > UBA9464 > UBA9464. Next base: position 1,254 of record DLVS01000577.1, on the reverse strand, counting down.
ACGGCGAGGTCCACGGCGGATTGAAGCGAGCCATGCTTGCCGGAACCAAGCGGTGTACCGTTGGTCTCCACGTTGAGGTAAGCGTTGCGAACCTGGTTGCGGGTTCTCGAGGTAGGAAAGCCGGCGAGAAAGGCTCGTCCGGTGAACAGCTTGTTCTTCGCGGAATCCAGATCGGATTGAATATCGGCCGATAGCGAGAAGGCGCCGACCAGTAATAAAGCAAAAGTCGCAGAACTACCAAGGAGGCGGCCGCTACCGAAGTTCAGATGATAAATGTGGATACTCATAAGTCACCTCATCGGTTCCAATCGACTGCGAGCGGTCCGGTAATCAGACGCACGTCGCGAGCGTGGGCGATTTGGTTTTTGTCTGAAGCGAGGAGCGGATCAGGACTGGCCGGGACGAATGTTGGCGACGGACCAGTCTTGGGGATCGCGAGAACTTCCGAGTTCGCAGGCGGTAGGATTTGCGGGCCTATGTTGCACACCATCCGGTAGCGCGGCAGCGTGCAGTCGTTGGTGAGGCCGAGCGTCGGGTGGGGCTCGAACGACTCGTTGTCAAATAAGTATCCGCACTCTTCGGCGTGATCCCACTGGGCGAGCGTAACTTGATAATTGTAGTCCTCTCCCTTGAAACCATTGGCGTAATCAGCGGAATTGAAGGACGGAGCGCCGTTGGTGAATCCATCTTGATGGAAATTTCGGTTAGCGGAGGTCGTGTAGGGTGCCCGGTCGATGTCGAAGCTGGCGCAGTCGGCGTGCTGAACCATCACGAGGTCGGCGAACGCCGGAGGTTGCGATGGGTCGTTGGAGCCGGTGATGGAAAAGACTAGGTCGGCGGGGATCGTGCCACCGCTGGTGAAGTGGATTTGGAAGAAATTCAGTGAATTGGGGCTGTTTCCCGAAGAAGGCATCACGACGACGTGGCTGGTCGCCTCTTTGCCCAACACTTGAGCCGTAACCAAGTAACCGGCGGGTGAGACGTTGAAGTAGGTATGGGAAACCGCGCGAGACCGCCCCGAAACGGTTGCCGAGCCGTCGCCAAAATCCCAGGAGATGTCCGCGCTTTCTGGAATGGAATTGGTGCCACCGATCAACGTCAGTTGGACAGTCAACGGTCCAAAGCCGGAAGGAGGTGACGCAAGCAATGCCAGACCGGCATCGGTGTTGGCGCGCGGTTGGAGTCTGAGGTCAACTGGATTGCCGGGGGAGCCATAATCACCGAAGCCGTCGGTTGCCGACGGAGGAAGCGGCC
>DLVS01000323.1 GCA_003445095.1 Verrucomicrobiales bacterium | reverse complement strand
CGCGAAGATTCTGGATGCCGGCGCTACCGGCTCCGCCGAATCTCAAATCTCAGATCCGAGATCTCAAATCACCGCGGGCCGTCCTTATTTCGTTATGGAGCTGGTGCGAGGTTTGCCCATCACCCAGTTCTGCGACCAGGCCCGCCTGACCACGCACGAACGGCTCGCGCTCTTTCTTGAGGTCTGCTCGGCCGTCGAGCACGCGCATCAAAAGGGCATCATCCACCGCGACATCAAACCCACGAATATCCTCGTCACCCTGCATGGCGACCGGCCGGTGCCCAAAATCATCGATTTCGGAATTGCCAAGGCCATGCAGCAGCGCCTTACCGACAAGACCCTGTTCACGCAGTTTCAACAATTCGTCGGTACACCGGCCTATACCAGCCCGGAGCAGGCCAGCTTGAGCGGTTTGGATATTGATACCCGCAGCGACATCTATGGATTGGGGGTGTTGCTCTACGAACTGCTCACCGGCTCGACCCCGTTCGACGCCGGTGAGTTGATCCAAGCCGGAATCGATGCGATGCGCCGCACGATCGTGGAACGGGAACCGGAGCGACCCTCAACCAAACTGAGCACCCTCGAAGGGAGCGATCTGACGAAAATCGCTGAATCGCGAAGAGAAGCCCCGCCTGCTTTGATTCATTTACTTCGAGGCGATCTGGATTGGATCGTCATGAAATGCCTCGAGAAGGACCGCAACCGGCGCTACGACACCGCGAACGGATTGGCGGCGGATCTGCGGCGCTATCTCGGAAATGAAGCCGTCCTGGCCCGTCCGCAGACATCCACCTATCGGCTGCAAAAATGGATTCGTCGGCACACCGCGCAGTTCGTGACGATCTCACTGGTGGCGGCGACGTTGTTAGTGGCGTCCGTGGTGAGCACCTGGCAGGCGATCCGGGCGTCGCGAGCCCAACGCGCCTTTCGGGAGCAGGCGGAAACCGCGACCAGCGTCAAAGATTTCCTGGTCCAACACGTCTTGCGACGCACGGAGACCTGGGGGCAAAAGCGTTTTGACACCAACGACCGGGTTCTGGTCGAACGCATTGCCCACGCACTCGAAGGCAAATTTACCAATCAACCTCTCGTGGAGGCGGAGTTGCGCGTCGCCTTAGCTATGGGCTTTGGTGACTTGGACGACGTCCCTTCCGCCATGCTACAGGCGGAAAGAGCTCTCGCACTCCGAAGGGCGCACCTGGGTCCTACCCATTCCGATACGCTGGAGGCGGCGGCCTCAGTCGGGTTAGGCCTCTACCTCCTGGGACGTCATAGTGAGGCCGATCAGGTGTTGGACGATGCCATTATCGCCGCCACATCCGCTTCCAAGACGGTCTCCCGCGGGGCCGCCGAGGCGCTCTTCACGCGTGGCTGGCGACTCACCTTCGAAGGCCAACCGGAAGCGGGCATGCCTTACTTGACGGAGGCTCTCGACATCTTCCGAAAGACTTTCGGCGAGGATCATGCTCGAACCAGCGCGGGCAGGTTCATGGTGGCGGTCGCAACCCAGGATTTAGGCGATACCAACAAGGCCGAGATTCTTTTCCAGGAGGGAATCCAGCGGTACTCGCAAAGCCTCGGCACCAACGATCCGATGGTGGCCGTGTTTTTTAAGGGATATGGCCTTCTTTTGATACGCATGGGTCGGCCGAATGAGGCGGTCTCCAACCTCGTAGCCGCAGTGGCCATCCAGGAACGGGCTGTCGGGGCAGACAACCAGAACACCCTGGAAGCCGAGACCTATCTCGCCGACGCCTTGGCCATGCGGGGGGACACCAACGAGGCCATCGCCCGTCATGCGGATCTCCATCGGCGCTGGGTGCAGTATCTCCCGCAGGATTTTGTCCGCCGAAAGATCCGTGACATCGGCCATTTTTTCGTCCGCCACCGTCAGTACGACAAAGCGACGAACGCTTTTGCCGACTTGAGAAGAGCGCTAGTGGAAGTTCCTCCGCAGAGGCCGGACGAATGGGGAGACCTTCTCCGCGCCACGGCCGCGCTGGAAGGTTGGCTGGCAGCCGCGGACTTGTGTGAGGCCCAGTTCGAAGCCTTCCCCGACTCGTCGTTGACCTGGCTTCACAAAGCATGGGTCCTCCGCAGTGTGGGCCGGGATGAAAAATACCGCGAGGTCCTGAATCGCGTCTTGGCACTTCCGCACACTTCCAACGCGACCAACGAGCAGCACTACGCGATCGAAATCATGGGGCTGGGTCCCCTGAATCTCACGGCCGCCCAACAAGCGGACGTGGATGCTCGAGTCCGAACTCTTGAATCCGCCCTACCAGAACGCAGCGCCCCGCTCCGAAAATCGGGCTACCGGGCCATCGCTTCCTGGCAACTCAGCTCCGGTCGGTTTTCGGAATGTCTCGAGAGTGTGGGGAAGGCGATCCAGGCCCAGTCTGAGCCGGATGCCTATACGCTGTATTTGAGGGCGCTCTGCCTGAAACGCCTGCAACAAGGCGAACCAGCGCTCGCTGCCCTTCGCGAGGCGGAGGCATTATTGGTTTCAGAGTGCGCGCCGACGACGCCGGACTCTTTCCTCACACCTCACTGTGCCTACCTCAGGATACGGGCTCGTGAAGTCCGAGCTGAAGTCCTGGGCGACTGACTGCCGGCTTAAGGAGCGGGCTCGAACACTGCCTCGCGGGTGGCCATGTATGCCACCACTGGAATTTGGCCTTTGTGG
>DLVS01000753.1 GCA_003445095.1 Verrucomicrobiales bacterium | reverse complement strand
CCAGCGCGCCCGAACGCCAGCTGAGCTGCGCCGGCTCGCAGGCAGCCAGACGCCAGCCCCGGCGCGCAGCCTCGCGCATCATGACGAAGGTGCTGTCCTTGTAGGTCTTGAAGGACTCGAGCGGGTCGGCGTGAGATACGGGCGATCCGTTGGATCTTTCCAACCCGGTGTTGGTCCGCGCCATGGTCAACAAGGGAATCCGCGGCTCGCTCGAGATTGAAAGTTTTCTCACGGGCATGCTTTACGTAGGGCTAGACGTTTACACCAATGCGCCCCCTCCGGATTTGCGGACGCCCCCCGGCAAGTATCCGGAAATTCCGACCGTCCAATCCGGTCTGCAAAAGTTGGCTGGCTCGTTGCCCAAGGTCGAACGCATTCTCGATCGCATCGAGGCAGCAGCGACCGAGCTCAACGACATGCTGAAACAAATTCAAGTCGGCCAAATCAACAAATCGCTTCTGGACGCGCTCGGTGACGTTCAAACGTTGCTCCGTTCGCCTAGTCTGACCAACGCATTCGTCTCGGTCGAAAAAATGGCAGACGAATTCCGGGTGACCGCGTCCGACTTGCGAGGTGACCTTAAGCCGTTGATCAATCAATTCTCGAACACCGCCGTGGCCGCTGACCAGACGATCGCCGAATTGGAGCGAACGTTGGTCGATGCGCGGCGCTTGGTCGGCGATGATTCTCCGATGGTCAGCCAATTGGTCGCCACCCTGGCGGAGTTCCAGCGAACCGCGGTTTCGCTACGTCAACTCGCCGACTTTTTGAGTCGTAATCCTCAGTCAATTCTAACCGGCCGCGATCGATCCAACGATTCCCATCCATGAGAGTTTGCTCGAAGTTACTGTTTTTGGGCGTGGCCGTCTGGCTGGTCCCCGGCTGTTCGGTCTTAACGCCGAAGAAGGATCCAACGCGGTTCTACGAACTCACGGCGTTAACGGAGGTTCCTGCAACTGGGGCGCCTCCGGCCGAGAGCACCGTGGTCCTCACGGTTGAAGTTGCCGGCTATCTTCAGAACAACTCGCTCGCTCAGCGAATCGCTCCCAACCAGCTCGCTTATTTCCCCTTCGACCAATGGGCTCAACCTTTTGGAGAAGGGGTGGACCAGACCGTGCGGAATGACCTGTCTCTCCTGACACGAGGATCGGTTCTTCGGGCGAACCAAAGTTATGTGACACGCGACGCGACTCGTCTCGACGTGCGGGTTTGGCGCTTCGATGTCATGCCGCAGAGCCAGGTACAAGTGACCGCCTCGTGGCAGATCCGAACGACGCAGAGTGGCGCGGTAGTGCGACAAGGGAGGTTTAGCCAAAACCGGCCTTACTCCGCGGATCCTACGTCGCTTCAACCGGCGGTGGCCGCGATGAACCAACTGCTCCATGAGCTAAGTCGCGCCATCGCCGCGGACTTGCCGAAGTGAAACCGAAGGGCCCAGTCCGATCCTAGAGTCCGGCGGGACCGTCCATCCGCTCGCCATCCATTTGGTAGATTCCAACCAGATATCCATTCTCGCGAATGGCCCCGACCTTCAGCGTTCCAACCAGAGTCACCGCCTGGTCCATGACCGGTTTGACGCCCTTGCCGGTCATTTTGACAGATACCCATTCGTTGATCCGAGGAACTGTGCCGAAGCAGCACATTGATTGGTCGCGCATGATCAACAACTCGGTCACGAGTCCTTGCTCGACTTTCAAAGGCAGCATGAAGCCTTTCAGGGAAATTCGTTTGCCACTGTAAGCCTTCACTGACTCGGGAATTTGCGTGTCCGGGTCCTTTCCTTTGGCAAACGGGCTGTCGGGACTGTCCTCCGGGACTTCGTATTTGAAGGCGCTCAGTTTGTCGAAGCCCAGGGAGGTCTGGTCGTCCGTCGAGGATGGTGCTGGGACCACGGCTGGGCTCGTGGACGAAGGCGATGTTGGGGCTGCCGCCGCGGGCTTGATCGGCTCACCTTTAGGGGCCAGTGGTTTGATCGGTTCACCCCGAGGCGGAGGCTCGGCGCCCGCATTTACGATTAGGACGGAGACAATCCCAGCAAGAGAGGACGGTAACAATTTCGAGGTCATGGATTCGGCAGCGAAAATTCGACGTCGCGATACACTTCAGATTTTATGGGAAGCAAGACGACTTTGCCCGAGAATTTTGGGGCTGTCTTAAGCCAGTCGGCGGTGGCCTCGAATTGCGAAGTGTCGCCGGGCTTTTCACCCGTGGCCGCATTGCCCACGGGCCTAAACGTTAGCGTTTGAGGTGCGTCTTCCACTTTGGCTTCGACGACGAAAGACTCGACCGGGAGGCGCACGAAGTTTTCGGCATGCGCATCGAGGACGTAGGCAGTCAGCTTTCCGGCGGATTGATCGAGCACGAACTCCAGATTGTTTTCGTGATGGCCGAGTTCCACTAGAACCCCGCCGTACTTAGGCGTGTGGCCGTGACTGTGGTCATGGCCGTGCCCTGAACTCGCGGAGTCAGGAGATTTTCCGCAGCCGGATAAGACAATGGCGGTCAGGAATACCGCCAACCCGCGAAGTGTGACTGCCGCCCGGTGCATTTGCCCGACATAGGTAGCAGCCCAGGCAACAAATTCAAAGAGTCGTTGAGGAACCGAGGTCCCCGGAGACCCCGGGGTGGGTTTCGAGACCGGGTGTCATTCCGCCTCCTTCACCGTCAGGACCTGATTGGGCGTAATTTGTGTGAGGCGCTGCTTTCGTCCGCTCGGCCATTCGATCTCAACCTCGTCCACCGTCTGATTCGTGCCGAGACCGAACGTCAGCGGAAGTTCACTTTGGGAGAGGTAACTTTTGGTCGGCATGACCTGACGCGATTGGGTGCGCCCGCCGGATTTAACGTGCACCCAGGCCCCGATGGCATCGCGGTTGGATCGAGTTCCAACAAGCTTGAGCCGGAGCCAGTGGTGACCGAGTTGCTGGTCGTTCCGCAAGAGGAGGGGCGGGCCTACGAGGGAGGTAATCACGACATCAAGGTCACCATCACCATCGATATCTGCATAAGCGCTGCCGCGGCCTACCACGGGCTGAAACAGATCTGGCCCACCGTGCGCCGAGTCTACCGAGGAGAACGCCGGCGCACCTCCCGCGTTCCAGAACAACTGCGCCGGTTGACGGTAGCGAGTGCTGGGTTGGACCTTTTCAATCTCATCTTCGATGTGCCCGTTGGCGGTGAGCACATCGAGCCGGCCATCCAGATCGTAGTCGAAGAAAAAGAGACCAAACTTTAGCAGCGCTTGGCTGGCCGGTCCGATCCCTTCCGAAACGGCCTCGTCAGTGAACAGAAGTTGCTCACCCGGTTCCGCTCTTCGCGTCACGTACAGGGCGTTCATCTCGTTGGCGAAGTTGCCGATCGCAATTCCCACGGCGTCGTCATTGCGGAAACGCGCCGCATCAATCCCCATCGCGCCACGCGCCTGCCCAAACGCGTCGAACGCCACTCCGGCCATTTCGCCGACTTCGGTGAATGTTCCGTCATGCCTATTGGTAAAAACGAAATTCTGAACCGTATCGTTGGCCACCACGAGGTCCATCCAGCCGTCGTTGTTAAGATCAATCGGAGCAACAGCCAAAGTCTTTGCTGCGGGCAATCCGGTCGCAGGATTGGTGACCTGGAGGCCGCTGGCCGCCGAGACATCACTGAACTTCACCACGCCAGGCCGGCCACCCTCATTGCGATACACCTGCGGCTTCTCTCCCGGAAAGTTCCAAGGCCGTCCGTACGCTCGCCCCACGCCCACCAATTGATTGTTCACTTGCAGGTCGATCTCCGGCGACCAGCCCACGTAGTTCCCCACGTACAGATCCAGATCGCCGTCGTTGTCCAGATCAACCCACGCCGCCGCGGTTGACCATTTTCCGGGCGGGCCAGCGATACCTGCAGTCCGAGTCACATCCTCAAATTTTCCGCCACCCAAATTCCGGAAGAGGCGCGATCCGCCGACACCGGTCAGTAAGACGTCGGCTCGACCGTCATTGTCGAAATCACCAACGGCCGCCCCCATCCCGTAAAAACCAACGTCCAGACCTGATCCAGCAGTAATGTCGGTGAATCGCGGTGGCCCGCCGGCGACGGTGTCATTACGATAGAGGGCGGCGGTGGGCTTTGCTTGAGTTTGGGCCCGTGGGTCATCGGGCCAATAGGTCGAGTTGACAAAGAGGAGATCGGGATCGCCGTCTTGATCGCAATCGAAGAAAGCCACTCCGCCCCCCATGGTTTCAGGCAGCAATCGCTGGCCGCGCGCGCCGTTTTCGTGGCGAAAGTTGATTCCGGCCGGAGCGGTGATGTCAGTAAACCGGACCACTGGCGGCACACGTTTCGAACCACGGCTGCCATGAGCCCCGGATGGGTTGGGTCCCAAAGTCCGCGTCGAGCCGACCAACCACCACACGGTTCCGGCTGCGAGCACTCCGAGAGTTCCTAGGACGAAGAGTAACTGCCGCAATGATCGTTCGCTCGCCTTAGCCGGCGTCTCGGTTCGGGGCAATTCTGACGAAGTGGGCATCGCCTTAAACCATGCGGAAGGCACTCAGTTCTGGCAAGCGGACCAAGGCCGCGGAGTGGCTTGTGCGTGGAGAGCTTGGATTTTTTGCGAATGCCGGGGCGGAGCGACTGCTTAGAAAGGAGGGACGACGAATCAAGGCGGGGTGGCGAAAACCCTTGCCGACGATGCCATGCTGAAGGCGCAGCCTCGAAAACTCCTGCTTTCGTCTCGCTAAGGCGTATCGATGCAGTCGGAAATGAAGAAGCCTCACGCGAAGGCACGAGGCGGCGAAGAAAACAAGGGATCATGGCGGACGGTGGCCGATCGCCTTTTGGTGAGTCCGAGAAACGTCTGCCGCTGTCCCATGGACTGGCCTTACTCTTTGCCGCTTCGCGCCTTCGCGTGCGATTCTATTGCCTCGTTCCATGTGAGGCGCAGCCAGGCACCGGTGCACCCCAAAGACTCGCAATTTCACTTCAGCATTCTCAATCCGGCGCTCCCGGTTCATTTTTGCGCCATCGAAACTGATTCGTCTCACTCGACCCGCAAGCGCGCGCTTCCCCGTTGGGCCTGGATTCTTGTTTTTGTTGGATTCTGGACGCTGGTAGGACTGGCCTTCGCGGGCCAACTCTATCTCACTCAAATCAAAGTCGGCGCGGCCGTCAGTTGGCAATTCGCGCTGAGTCGTTCGCTCGCCGATTGGTATACGTTCGCCGTCTTGTCACTACCCGCCATCGCTTTGGCGCGCAAGTTTCCTCTGGGCAGTGCCCCCGCGCACCTGTTGGTCACCCTTCACCTAGTGGCCAGCGCCGTGTTCTCGCTGGTGTGGATGCTGGTTCGTGCCGGACTCGCCTCCGGATTCGAGGGCAAACCTTTCGCCGACACGCTTCGGTACGCGCTCGTGGCCACCCTGGTGTTCAATGTGCTGGTCTATTGGGTCATCATCGTGGCGACTCACGCGGTCGGTTTCTACCAACAATCGCGCGAACGCGAACGCCGGGAACTCGATTTGGAGCGCCGCCTGACCGACGCCCGGCTGCGTGCGCTGCAAATGCAGTTGAATCCGCATTTCCTGTTCAACGCGTTACATGGTGTGAGCGCGTTGATGTATCGCGACGTGGATGCGGCTGACACGATGTTGGTCCGCCTCAGCGAACTGTTGCGCGAAGCGCTGCATCGCAGTGAGGCGCCCGAAGTGTCGTTGCGCAGCGAGTTAGCTTTCCTCGACAAATATCTCTCGATCGAACAAATCCGCTTTGCCGGTCGTTTGACCGTCATCCGCGAGATCACTGAAGCCGCGCTCGACTCGCCGGTCCCCAATTTGATTCTCCAGCCATTAGTCGAAAACGCGATCAAGCACGGGATCGAACCGCAAGTCCGCCCGGGTGTCATTATGTTACGCGCCCGCCTGATGCCGTCGAACCGCCTTCATTTGGAGGTGGAGGACAACGGGCGTGGTTTAGACGCCACCAAAGCACCGGACTCTGGAATTGGGTTAGCCAATTGCCGGAGCCGCTTGCAGCAACTTTACGGCGGACAGGCTTCGCTCGATTTGCGAGCTGGAGCCGACGGCGGATTATGTGTGGTGATCGAACTGCCGGTAGCGGTTCCGGCGAGCGAACGGACCGCGGCTGTTTCGCAGACCAGCCGCGCGGCTGAACTGGGCTGACGCGCAGAAGAGTTTACAGGGCTAAACCGCAGTGGCGCGCTGCGGCTAGGGCGAGGGCCGTAGCCGCGGTCCACTATCGGCCCACTGAGGCCCTCAGGACGGGCCTGAATGCTCGACCGCGAGACGCCGATAAATGTGCCCCCGGTCCACGCCCAGCAGTTTGGCGGCCTGCGAGACGTTTTGGTTCGTCTGCCGTAACGCCCGGCGGATCAGTTCCAGTTCGGCAGCGGCAAGATTCAGCGGCAAGTCGTCGGATTGCGTGGTTGCTTTCGCGCTCCGGTCCGAATCGGTGGCGGGAAGTGTGGAAAAAACTCCTTCCTCAATCCGAATATGTTCCGGCCGAATCTCTTCGCTGCGGCTCAGGATCAGCGCGCGTTCCACGACATTCTTCAATTCGCGTACATTGCCGGGGAACGAGTGCGCTGCCAGCGACGCCAGCGCCTCGCTGGAAAATGTTGGGGCCGGACGCCCCATCTCACTGCTGATCCGTCGGGCCAGATGCCGGGCAATCTCCGCGATGTCCTCGGTCCGTTCACGCAGTGGCGGAACGACCATCGTGAACGTGGCTAGTCGGTGATATAAGTCCGGGCGAAACCGTCCTGCCGCCACGTCCCCAGCCAGATCAGCGTTGGTCGCGGCGATGACCCGGACATCCACGCGCCTCGCTGTAGTTCCCCCCAGCGGCATCACCAGCTTGTCCTCCAGCACGCGCAACAACTTAGCCTGCTGTTCCAATGGTAGTGTTCCCAACTCGTCAAGGAACAACGTCCCGCCATGCGCCCGCTCGAAACAACCCTTGCGGTCAGCTTGGGCGCCGGTGAACGACCCGCGCAAGTGGCCGAACAGCTCCGACTCCGCCAGTTCCCGTGGAATGGACGCGCAATTCAGCGGCACGAACGGTCCCTTGCCCCTCGGCCCGCCAAAATGCAGCGCCCGCGCCACGAGTTCCTTACCGGTACCGCTTTCCCCCTGGATGAGTACGTTGGTCTGGGGGAATTCCTGCAACCGTCGGAGATCCCCGACCAGGTGCCCGAACGCCGGACTCCGTCCCACAAACCCGTCCAAGCCCCACCGCTCGGCTTCCTGCTGCGAAATCAACGCGAGTTTCGTGTCGGTCTCCGCCAACGTGGCCTCGGCCTGCTCGCGACGCGCGATCTCGGCCCGCAACTGCTCGTTCGACGCCATCAGTTCGGCATTTTTCTCCGCGAGCGCTCGGCCGAGTTGACTCACCGAAACGTGGGTCTCCACCCGGGCCAGCACTTCATCCGATTGGAAGGGTTTCGTGATGTAGTCCACCCCGCCCGCGTGGAAGCCCATGACCAGGCTGGCCGTGTCGTGCTGCGCCGTGATGAAGATCACCGGGATCGCGCTCGTGGCTGAGTCCGCCTTAAGCCGGCGGCAGGTCTCGAAGCCGTCGAGTCCGGGCATCAGCACGTCGAGCAGTATCACGTCCGGACGCTGAGTGGTGGCGGTTTTCAAGGCCGCTGCGCCGTCCCCGGCAAACAACACCTCGTAACCGCGGGGCTCAAGGGTATCGGCGAGCAGGTTCCGGTTCGCTGGCACGTCGTCCACAATGAGGATCGCGGCTTGCATAACTTCTAGAATAGCAGCAGAAGGTAGATGCTCACCACAAGAACGTCCCCGAGTTCAGCGAATCGGTAACCCTGGAGACCGTCTTGGTGACGTTGGATTGAGGAGAGCGTCCGCCACGGCACTACACGTGTAGAACCGCAAACTTTGCGCAGCTCAAAAACCGCGGTGCTTGGTGCTCGAGATGGGTTTACCCCCGGCCGTACCGATCGCACTATCAAACCGCCACTACCGCGGGATCGCCGCCGCCAGCGCCGTCAGATCGCCAGCCTGCACGAGCGGACGCAACCGTTGCGCGAGGTTCGCGCCGGCCGCCCCGGAAGATTCCAGTTCCGCCAGCGCCTGCCGCACTCGCGTCACGCT
>DLVS01000243.1 GCA_003445095.1 Verrucomicrobiales bacterium | reverse complement strand
GCAGTAAATCGAACCACGGGTGCCGAGCGGCCGGGGTTTCTTCAGTGTCCTCGTCCCGCTGCGCGACATCGATCACCACCACCGCGGGTGACACTTCGTCGGCGACTTCGACAAACGCCTGATCCAACTGGCGCGCCAGCTCCCGGGCCGGGCTGATGGGCCGATCCCCGGTCCACGCTTCGATGCCCCCTGCGGTCATCGAGAGTGCTACCGCCGTCAACCCGACGCTGCGCGTCCATCGCATGAGCGCAGAGTAAAACTCCGAGCATATCCTGCAACTGTCCGCCGTGGCCATTGACCCTCAGTGGGTGCCGTCGATAGCGTTCCCGCCGATGCTTCCAGTGATTGAGCGGCTCTTGGTGCTACAGGACCGCGACCGCAAACGCCTCCGGTTGGAGACTGAGCTGGCCGACCTGCCGCTTCAGCGCCGCCGGTTGCAGGAGCGCGCGGCTCGCAATGCGGCCGCCGCCGACGATCTGAAACAGCGAACTCGCCACCTCGAAAGCGAACGCAAGCGCTTGGAGCTTGAGGTGAAGTCGAAGGAAGAATTCATCCGCAAAATTGAAACCCAGCAAGGGGCAACCAAAAGCAACGAGGAATACCGACGTTTCACCCACCAAATTGACACGACGCGCAGCGAGATTACCGCGTTGGAAGATCAGGAGTTGGTATTGATGGAGCAGGCCGAAACGGCTACTCGAGAGCTGGCAGCCGCCGCGCAATTGGCGGCCACGGAAAAGGCCACTGTGGATAAGCTGATCTCCGACCTTGCTGCCCGGGAAGGAAACCTAACCGCGGACCTCGCGGCCATTCGTGGTGATCGACAGCGCCTCGCGGCCGATGTGGACCCGGGAACGCTGAGTAAGTATGACCGCCTGGTGGAAAAAAGAGGCGACAATGTCGTCGTGGGGGTTACTGGGGCCATTTGCGGCGGCTGCCACATGAAACTGACCCAGCAGGATTTCCTGAAAGCCAAGGCTCAGCAGGAATTGGTGTTTTGTCCCAATTGCACTCGGATTCTCTATTACACCCGCGACATGGAGCCGTAGATATGGGAGCGCCGGGGCCAAGTTCGTGGCTCCGGTTCCAGATTCTGGAACCGGTCATTAACTCCGAGCGCGCGAGGTCACGATGCCTTGAGCGGCTACCCAACGTCCAATGTCCTGACGCTGGATTGCGGCCGCCATCAGGTCGGGGAACAAGTCCGGGGTACAAGCGAAGGCAGAAATACCGAGCGCCGCGAACGCGGCGGCGTGGTTTTGGTCGAACATCGGGGCGCCCTCGTCGTTGAGCGCCAGCAGGCCGATAACTTGGACGCCGGATGCGACCAGCGTGGCCATTCGCTTCAGCATTTCCCTCGCCTCGCCACCTTCGAAGAGATCACTAATTAAGACCAAAATAGTGTCTTGCGGGTTGCGGATTCGGCCCTGGCAGTAAGCGAGTGCTAGATTGATATCGGTGCCGCCACCCAGTTGAGTGCCGAACAGCACTTCCACCGGGTCGGTCAGTTTATCGGTCAAGTCAACCACGGCCGTGTCAAACACCACCATCGTGGTGCTCACACTGGGCAGGCTCGCCAAGACGGCGCTGAAAACGCCGGCGTACACCACACTGGACGCCATCGAGCCGCTTTGGTCTACGCAGAGCACGATGTCGCGCAATGAGGATCGGCGGCGCCCAAAACCGATCCGAGCTTCCGGAATCAGGGTGCGGTGTTCGGGTTGGTAATGCTTGAGATTGGCGCGAATGGTCCGATGCCAGTCGATTTCGTTGGGGCGAGGCCGACGATTACGGGAGGCCCGATTTAAACTCCCGATCACGGCCTGTCGCGTGGGTTGTTCGAGCTTGCGCTTGAGTTCATCCACGACCTTTTGAACGACGGCTCGCGCCGTGTCTTTGGTTTTGTTGGGCAAAATGTTTTTGAGCGCGAGCAACTGCGACACGAGCTGCACGTCCGGCTCGACGGTTTTCAACAATTCCGGCTCAAACAGCATCTGCTTCAAATCCAGTCGCTCGAGGGCGTCCTTTTGCATCACCTGGACGACGGACGTCGGAAAGTATTGTCGGATGTCGCCGAGCCACCGGGCCACATTGGGACATGACGAGCCGAGTCCCCCGCGGCGGTCGCTCTCGTAAAGGGCACTGAGCGCCTGGTCCATTGCCAGGTCGGCGCCGGCGAGAGCTTTTAAGCCGCCGGCGGGATCATCGGCCGCGCCACCCAAAATGAGGCGCCAACGGCGGGAACGTTCGTCCTCAATTTCTTTACTCATTTTAGGCTGCGGATCTCCGCGTTCGCGCTGCGCAATCGGGCCGCCAGGACACTCGCCAGATTGCCGTATAACTTGGTCTGGATTTGTCCCGAGCCTTCCAATCCAAGGCGGTCAAAGCGATCAAAGGCCAGGCGCCACGTTTGGATCGGTTCGAGCGCTCGGACGGTGGCGGATCGGGGTTCGCGATCGACCAGCGCTACTTCGCCAAAGCTCGTTCCCGGTCCTAGCCGGCTGATGAGTTGTTCTCCCGAGTCGGATGTTTTGAGGAAGATTCCGACTTCGCCACGAACGAGGAAATACATCGCGTCGGCGACTGATCCGGCGGCAAACACTTCGGCTCCGGCCGGGTATTCGATTCGGGTCAAACGTTTCGATAGGTCGTCGATCTCCTCGGGCGTGAGTCCGCGGCACAATTCATGGTCAGGTAGTGGCACCTCGTCAGCGGGGGGCCGCTCAGAGCCGTGTCGGCGCAAGAGTTCATTCTCACAGGCTTCCAACGCCTGATCCACGGTGGCGAAGGCACAAAGTGATTCCCAGCCGTCCTCCTGTAACCTCGCGACCACATAATCACGCAGCAGCAGCTTATCCTCCGCGCCGGTGAAGTGGGTTCGAACGCCTTGGCGGATTAACTGATCTCGCAGCTCGAACAAAAGTCGGCAACAGGCCCGATCGAGGTCGACTACTTGTGAAAGGTCGAGGATCACGTGTGTGTTCCCCCCCGCCTCTTCGAGGACCGCGCGCATGACCGGCTCCAGCGAGGCAAAAATCAGACGTCCCCGGAGCGAATAGATGCGGATCGACCGGCCGTGGGCTCGGAGGAGATCCAGCTCGGCCTTAACCCGGATCCGCCGACTCCGCACTTCGGCGCCGGTGCGGGCGTGGCGCAAGGCGGAGGTGACGACTCGCGGTGTATTGAAAAGGTGCAGGCCGAAGTCGTGGGCCAGGTCGTAACACACGCGGATACCGCGGACGCTATTACCCTTGGCGTCGAGCGGTGGCGAGAAGACCCCGACGCCCAATTGCCCCGGCAACACTGCCAAGAGGCCGCCTGCCACACCACTCTTGGCGGGCATTCCCACTTTGTAGATCCATTCACCTGAATAGTCATACATGCCGCACGAGCTCATGATGCTGAGGAGGCGACCCGTGTTGTGCGGCGCCAACATTCGGCGACTGGTCACTGGATTCACGCCACCGTTGGCTAGGCTGGCCGCCATGACCGCCAGATCACGGCAAGTGACGGAGATGGAGCATTGCCGGAAGTAGAGGTCGAGCGCCTCTTCGGGATTGCCGGTTAGCATTTCAAAATTCCGGAGCAGGTGGGCGATGGCCCGATTGCGATGTCCGGTGTCGCGCTCGGAACGGTACACGGAATCGTCCATCTCCAGGGTACGGCCGGCAAATCCGCCGAAGGTTTCTAACAGAAGTTGGAACCGCTCGGCCGGCGTTTCGCCAGGCACCAGGCCGGCGGTCGCAATCGCGCCGGCATTGATCATGGGATTGAGGGGTCGGCCGGTGGCGGGATCCAAGCTGATCGAGTTGAACGCATCACCCGAAGGTTCGACCCCAACTCGGGAAAGCACCCGCTTGAGCCCGCACGCTTCGAGCGCCATTCCGTACACGAACGGTTTGGAAATGGACTGGATGGTGAAGGGGACTTGGCTGTCGCCGACCTCGTAGACCCGACCGTCAACCGTGGCGATGGCAATGCCGAACCAACCCGGCCGTGCGCGACCGAGTTCCGGGATATAAGTGGCGACCGCGCCATCCTCCAGCCGTGCAAATTTGTCGTGAAGATGCTGGAGATACTGTTCGAGGGGTGAGGAGAACGGAGAAGAAGACATAGCGCGCCGTTGCAGACGGGATCTTTGCGATGCTCGGAGGAATGTCCATTTCGGAAGAGGAACACTCGGGGAAATGGGAAACAAAACGCCAACGGCGGTAAGGGCGAGTTCCACCTCGTCCCCATCTAATCCGCCTCGTGACGAAAAATCCCAGCGGGGCAAGCTGGGGCGTTTCGTTGCTCAACCACCTCCCACCACACACCCAACAACTCCACCCCCGCCTCGGTCTAGAGTGGGACGCGGTGGAACACGTCCCTACCAACGCGGTAAGGGCGAGTTCCACCTCGTCCCCATCTAATCCGCTTCGTGACGAAAAATCCCAGCGGG
>DLVS01000104.1 GCA_003445095.1 Verrucomicrobiales bacterium | reverse complement strand
GTCGCCTGCGCGAAGGGGGAGAGACACACATGACAGCACGACAGCTCTCCGGCGTGAATGACAGGGACAGGACGCGCTCGACCTTGAGCTCCGTCTTTGCAGGTTTGACAGCGATTACCGTCATCACCGTCATTGGCGCCTTGATGAAGGAAACGATTGGCCAGGGATGAGCATCAACGTTGACGCAACTCCTCCCCTCGTGACCTCGCCCGTGTTGAACGGCCCAGGTGATCGGCCCGGACCCACCGGAACTGCGTTTGGTTGTCCCCGCGACTTTCGCGGCAACAGTTTCGTTTACACCGTAATTTCGGCGCGGGCGCGTGGTCTGTCGGTGGGTGTGAACATGAATCCGGACCAACAGTGCAACTTCGACTGTGTCTATTGCGAAGTGAACCGCTCTCGGCTGCCGCCTGCCTCAAGGTTGGAGGTCTCTACGATGGCCGTCGAACTGGAGCAGACGCTGGAGTCGGTCAATTCCGGGACGATCCGCCAACGGCTCTCGTATTGGAACGTCCCTCCGGAGCTGTTGGAGCTACGCCATGTCGCTTTGAGCGGCGATGGCGAACCGACGCTTTGCCCCAATTTCGCCGAAGCGGTGGAGGCCGTCATTCATCTTCGAGCCCGTGGACGATTCCCGTACTTCAAACTCGTGCTGATCACCAACGCCTCCGGCCTAGCTCGCCCCAATGTGGAAGAAGCCCTGCGACTGTTCACTCCGCGGGACGAAGTGTGGGTCAAATTGGACGCCGGCACCCCGGACTACCTGCACCAGGTCAACCGTCCGGATTGCACGTTGGAGGAGATGCTCGAAAGGATCCTGAATTTCGCCCGCCGCCGCCCAGTCGTGATTCAGAGCTTGTTTCCCGCGCTCAAGGGTGAGGGACCACCCGCCGTCGAAGTGGACGCGTACATCCAGCAGTTGCGCCACCTGCAAGAGCGAGGCGCACGCATCTCACTGGTACAGGTTTACTCCGCTACGCGGCCCACGGTGCGCCCAGAATGTGGCCATTTGTCTCTGCGAACTCTTTCATCCATTGCTCAGAGCGTGCGGGCAGCCACTGGATTGGCGGCCGAGGTGTTTTGAACTCAAACCCTGAAATGAGGTCGGCGAACCAGCGGATCTGGCGTGGTCGTTCCAGCGTCCGACATGATTCTTCGTCATTTCAGGACCGAAAAGACTCGGTAAGAGGAGGTCAGGCGAGGATCGTTGACCGGGTAACGCCCCAAGCAAACTTGGGGGAGTCCTTCACAAATCTCGCTAAGCTGATACTCTCGATACCCGGAATACTTTTGGCGGCGATGAAAAGGGTCATTGATACGAGCGAAGCCCTCGGTGCAGTGGAGGTACCCGAGGGTCACTGCGAGCTCTGCGCGGCAGTGGAGGCAGCTTTTAATGAAGAGACCCACCAGTTGGTGTTGAAGCTCGAGTCGTTTCTGCGACCGATTGGCCTGCGGACCAAAGAACGCCATTTCCGAGCGGACTGGCTTCCGAAGGATGAGACGGTCACCGAGCACGTCGCCCTCGAGGAGTGCCACGACGTAGCACGGGAGATTTTTCACCGCTGGGTCCGCAAGGTTCGGGAGTCCGCGCCTCACCTGCACCAAGTTTGATCATTTCCTTGTAGATACAAACAGTCTAAGCCAAGCCAAAGAAGGAACAGTCATGCTTCCCAAATATACGATCGAATATACCGCCCAGTTCCGTCGGCACGCACAAACCAACCACTACTCGACTGATGACCCAGTCGCTTGCGAGGAGTTTGTCGAAGAACTGCTGGAACGTGGCTTCGCCATTCGCGCCATCAAACACGAGGGCGTCGATTTGCCAAAAAACCAGTTCGACCGCGTCGTGAAAACGGCAGCGGGCATGCTCGCGTCGAAACACATCTGCGCTTCACTGGGCATCAAGGCGGACGAGGAAAAGTTTCGTTTCGGATTTACGGCCTGAAGTGCTGCCGCGGCAATGGTGATCGAGTCGCGGTCACCACGATGCCAATGAGTCCAGCGCCCGACGCGCCTGTCGCCGACGGAGCGAGGCACGCTCAGGCGCGACTTCGACTAAGGGATTTCCCTATACGGTGTCCGCAGGAACACCCGATCAAGCTAAGAGACAACTCCCAATTCTCGTTCGCGGTCGGGTCACCCTATTTTGGCCTGGTTGAGCACAAATTCGTGCCGACGCCGACCAAGAAAGAATCGACCATGAATGCGAACGGACAACTGCTCGAGGCCCTCAGCCGCTCCGAGCTCCTGCGAACCTATGAACGTGCCTATACCGAAGCGACGGGAATGCCGATCACGATTCGGCCGGTGGAGACGTGGCAATTACCGCTGCACGGCAAGCGCCACGAAAACCCGTTTTGTGCGCTGATGGCCAGCGCGAGTCGCACTTGCGCTGCCTGTCTACAAACCCAGGAGCGCCTCGCCCAGGCAGCCACTGAGGGGCCCTACACGATGACCTGCAGCTATGGACTTTGTGAAACTGCAGTGCCCGTGAAGTTGGGCGCCGCGACGATCGGTTTTCTGCAGACCGGTCAGGTAATGCGCCAGAAGCCCAACGCCGCAAAGTTTCGGCACGCCGTCGAAAGGGCCGGAGAGCTGGGCGTCGACATCGACAACACCCACGCCAAGGCCGCCTACCTAGCGAGCCCCGTCGTCTCGCCCAAGAAACTCGAGTCAGCAACCAATCTGCTTTCCATCTTCGCCGATCATTTATCGATGAAGAGCAACCAGATCGCGTTACAGTCGGCGAACTCAGAGCCTCCCGTCATTGCCAAGGCCAAACAGTATATTCGCGAGCACCACACCGAGGATCTGTCGTTGGGGCAAGTGGCTGCTCAGGCCAACACGAGCATTTTCTATTTCTGCAAGCTGTTCCGGAAAGTCACCGGACTCACCTTTACCGAATTCGTCTCGCGAACTCGGATCGAGAAGGCGAGGAACCTCTTGCTGAACCCGAATCTTCGGATCAGCGAAATCGCGTTTGAGGTTGGGTTTCAGTCGTTGACCCATTTCAACCGGGTGTTCAAGAAAGTTGTGGGCGAGTCGCCGACCCAATATCGAACGCACTTACCCCGCGCGAATTGAACTTGGTCCACGGCTGACCCCGGGCGCATCCGCTTTCTGACCCCCTATAAGAACATTTCCTATTGAACCAGCGTGAGAATTCCTAGTTTCCCGGGTGCGCCCAACTGCCATTGTACCTTCTATGAATTCCCAGCAATCGATGAGAGAAACAAGTCTCGAAATAAATCTGCCGGCCGCGAGGTGTCCGCTGCGTGTCGTCGTCGCTTATCACGATGTCGTCGCCGGTCAGTATGCGATGCACGTGCTGGCGAAGCTTGGCCAAGAGTTCGGCGAAACCGTTGAATTCAAGCCGGTGCTGTGGTCGTTTGATGTGCTCGCCGATTTGGACTGGTGCGAGATTGCGGCGAGCGATGCCATCCAAGCGGACCTCCTTATTATCGCAACCAGTAGCCCGCAGCCAATTCCTCCCGCGGTAGAGCGATGGGCCGAAATCGCTTTGGGGCAAAAGCGTGGCACCAGTTCCGCAGTCGTGGCCCTCTTTGGCTCCGCCGACAATCCCGACGGCGCCGGATCACTCCGATTGGACGCAATCCGGACGGCCGCCCGCGAGGCAGGACTTGAATTCTTCGCCCCAATGCCACGAGCGGAAGAGGTCGATGCCGTTGACCGAATTCATCAGCGCGCTGAACTACTCACACCGTGTTTGGAGGAGATCCTTCATCACATTCCTGCGGTGTCCACCGCGGAACACTCGGGCGCGGCCGCGAGCACTCCTGGGTGACATTGGTATTCGCCAGAAGAGAAATCTATTCCACCATCAAAACCGCGGCGCCGTGGAGTTTCCCCTCACGGAGGCGGCGCAAGGCGTCGTTCGCGTCACAGAGCGCGAATTTTTCAACCTGCGTCCTCACGGGCACCCGGGGCGCCAGCGCCAAGAATTCCTCTCCGTCTCGCCGAGTGAGATTCGCGACCGAGCAAATGGTGCGCTCCTCCCACAGAATCCGGTAAGGAAACGAAGGGATATCGCTCATGTGAATGCCACCACACACGACGGTGCCGCCTTTCGCCACTGACTTCAAAGCTTGCGGCAGCAACTCCCCTGCCGGAGCGAAGAGGATGGCCGCCTCAAGCAGTTCTGGTGGCCGTTCCGTGGATGCTCCGACCCAGACGGCCCCGAGTTCTCGGGCAAACACTTGAGCAGCGGCGTCTCCGGGGCGGGTAAAGGCAAATACGTTGCGTCCTTGGTGACGGGCGACCTGGGTCACAATATGCGCTGCAGCACCAAACCCGTAGATACCCAGAGTTCTCGCGTCGCCTGCTTTCACGAGCGAGCGATAACCAATGAGTCCCGCGCACAAGAGCGGCGCCGCTTCAGGATCCGAATAGGATTCGGGAATTCGAAAACAGAACCGGGCATCGGCGAGCGCGTATTGCGAGTACCCGCCATCCAATGTGTAACCAGTGAACCGCGCCCGGTCGCACAGGTTTTCCCGCTGCGCGCGGCAATAGCGGCAAGCGCCACACGTCCAACCGAGCCACGGAATGCCAACTCGTTCGCCCAGTTTGAAACCCTTTACCTGCTCTCCCACCGCAACCACTCGCCCCACGACTTCGTGCCCGGGGATCAGTGGTAGCTTGGGTTCGGGCAATTCGCCGTCAATGACGTGCAGGTCCGTTCGGCAGACGGCACAGGCACTCACTCGAACCAGTACTTCACCCGAGCCGGGTGTTGGAGTGGGCAATTCGGTCCACTGCAACGATTGCCGCGGCACTCGAAGAACCATCGCATGCATGGGGCAGCCTTCGGTAGCATGCCAACCCTCAGGCTGACGAGTTCAAGGTCAACGCCGAGGTGAAGAATGGAGACCAGCCACCAACCTCTCCACGGCCGACCCCGTCCAACCTTTGGTGGTCGGTGCCACTATCAATCGTTGCGAAAGTGCATTCAGAGACTTCGGGCGTTTGGGGTTGCGAATCCTATGGAGTGCGGAGGCAAGCGAAGCGCGACTCCGCTTTGGAACGTCGCGAAACACGAGGATTTTGCGACGAATAACTCTACGGTTGTCCGGCAGCCAAAGCGCCGTCGCCGCTGCGCTTTGCCGGCGCACTCCAAAGCAACGGCACCTACTTTCGCAACAATTGATAAAGGCTGCGTTTCTGTTCAGTACGCCCTTTAAGCCACTTTGACTTCGATCGACTTTGGTTTGGCGATTTCGCTCTTGGGCAAATGCACTTTGAGGACTCCATCCTTGAATTCGGCGGTGACCTTTGCGGCGTCAGCAGCGTCCGGTAAGGTGAAGCTTCGGAGGAAATTGCCGTAGGCCCGTTCGATGCGGTGATACTTCTTGCTCTTCTCTTCCTTCTCGAACTTGCGCTCGCCCGTAATAGTCAGCACGCCGTTTTCGACTGTCAGCTTCACATCTTCCTTCTTCACCTCCGGTAAGTCGGCCTTCACCAACCACTCTTTGTCATCTTCGGCAATGTCCACCCTGGGTGCCCACTCGGTTACGGTCATTGCCTCTTGTCCTCCGCTTCCTGGGCGACCTGGTGTCAACCCGAGGAACCGCGCCAAGCGATTCTGTGTCTCGTCCATTTCTTTGAATGGATCCCAACGCATGAGTGAATTCATAATGATTTCCGTTCGCGGCGCGTTTCGATCAAAGCGGAGTGCTGACGCCGCGAGGACCCAGCCCTGCCGTTAGATCGTACCCGGCGAGCGGACTCATCCGGGTCTCAATCCAAGTCAGTTTCGTCCGCGAAACTGATCCGAGCCTCCACCAATTTTGGCCAATCTCACTCCTCGCTTGGCGGGATCTCGCCGAGGTTGATTTGATTTTCGCCTCGTCGCCGACGTCATTGACGACGAGATTTGGGTCGGCCCGAGACCGACCGGGCCGGTCGACCCGCTTAACGAACACAAGCAACTGGCTCTAGTGCTCGCCGATAAGCTGCCCCCTATGAACCCGGATTCCCTTCTTCCCGCGGTCGCCAATCTCGACTTCGTAGAAATGCTCTACGCTGATTACCTGCGGTCGCCTGCGTCGGTTCCTGCTGAGTGGCAAGCGTACTTCGCCAATTTGAGCAACGGAGAGTCCCTCAACCAAAGGTTCCAGAGTGCGCCCTCGTTTCGGCCACAGAGCATTTTCCATTCAGCAAGCGCTTCGACGGCCAATTCCGGTTCCGAAGAGGAGGTAATGCTACTGCAACACCGAGTGGATCGCCTCATCCGGGCGTACCGCGAGCGTGGGCATATACAGTCACGAGTTGACCCGCTCAGCGAAGGTGTCCGCTACGTCCCGGAGCTCGACCCACAATATTACGGCTTCGGCGATGCCGACATGGGCAAGCTGGTCGTCTGCGAATCGATGCGCTGCGACGGACGGCTCACGTTACGAGCGTTGATTAGCCGCCTGCGCGAGGTTTACTGCGGGTCGATTGGCTTCCAGTACCTGCATATCGATGACGGAAAAATGCGGCACTGGGTTCAGGAACGAATCGAAGGCCGCAGCTACTGGGAGCCAATGTCGCGACCGATGCAATTGCGTATCCTCACTCGACTGACCGACGCGGTGGTGTTCGAGCAATTCGTCCGCAAAAAGTTCGTCGGCGCGAAAAGTTTTTCGTTGGAGGGCGGGGAAAGTCTCATTCCCCTGCTTGATCTCGCGATCGAACGCGCTTCGCAGCATGGCGTGCGGGAAATCGTTCTCGGCATGGCGCATCGGGGCCGGCTCAACGTGCTCGCCAATATCATCGGCAAGAGTCCGAAACAAATCTTCCGCGAGTTCGAAGACCGCGATGCTCGTCTTTACCGGGGCGGCGGCGACGTGAAGTATCACCTCGGTTACAGCAGCGACTATCGCACAGAGGCCGGCCGGTCGGTTCATCTGTCGTTGTGCTTCAACCCGAGCCACCTCGAATTCGTCAATCCCGTCGTATTGGGACGCGTCCGCGCCAAACAAGACCGCGCTGGGGATGCTCACGGCACCCAAGTTATGAGCCTGCTAATCCACGGCGATGCGGCATTCATCGGGGAGGGAGTTGTTCAGGAGACGCTCAACCTGAGCCGGCTGCCCGGCTATCGCGTGGGCGGAACCGTTCATGTGGTCATCAACAACCAAATTGGTTTCACCACGGCGCCTTCAGAAGGTCGCTCCGCTATGTACTCCACGAGCGTGGCTAAAATGCTCCCCATGCCGATTTTGCATGTGAACGGCGAGGATCCCGAAGCAGTGGCTCGTTGCCTCCAACTGGCGATGGATTTCCGCCACACCTTCAAGCAGGACGTGGTCATCGACATGTACTGCTACCGGCGTCTTGGTCACAACGAAGGGGACGAGCCTTCGTTCACCCATCCGCTGCTGTACGCCAAAATCGAACAGCGCAAGCCCGTTCGCGATGGCTATCTCGAGCACCTGCTCAAGTTGGGGGGCGTGACTCGCGAGGAGGCCGATCAGATTGCGCAGAAGCGGCAGGAGGTTCTCGAACAACATCTCAGCGAGGCGCGCAGTTCCTCGAAGGCGGGTCTACCCAGCAGCCTCGAAGGAATCTGGAAAGGCTACCTTGGTGGCTCAGAGGAGATGAATGCGAATCCCGATCCAGAGACCGGTCTGCCGGCCGAGCGGCTTACGGCTTTGCTTGAGAAACTCTGCTCCGTCCCCGAGCACTTCAGTGTGCACTCCAAGCTGGAGCGATTTTTCGAGCAACGCCGCCGCATGGCACGGACGGAGCTCCCGCTGGATTGGGCCACGGCCGAGGCCCTCGCACTGGCGAGCTTAGCCGTCGAAGGTCACCGGGTCCGGTTCTCTGGCCAAGACAGTCAACGGGGTACGTTTAGCCAGCGACACGCCGTCCTCCATGATATTGAAAACGGGCGAACCCACACGCCACTGAAGCATGTCGCCGAAACCCAGGCACCCTTCGATATCTTCAATAGCCCGCTTTCCGAAATCGGCGTCCTCGGCTTCGACTACGGCTACAGTCTCGAGTGTCCGGACGGATTGGTGCTGTGGGAAGCGCAGTTCGGGGACTTCGTCAATGTGGCGCAGGTCATCCTGGATCAATTCATCACCAGCGGCGAAGACAAGTGGCGCCGGCTCAGTGGACTGGTGCTTCTGCTGCCGCACGCCTTCGAAGGCAACGGCCCGGAGCACTCGAGCGCGCGCCTCGAACGATTTCTGGAGCAAGCAGCCGAAGATAACATTCAAATCGTGGTGCCGACGACACCGGCCCAGTATTTTCACGTGTTGCGGCGACAAGTGCATCGACGTTGGCGCAAGCCGTTGGTCGTCTTCACTCCCAAGAGTTTATTGCGCGATCCCCGGGCGACCTCGCCGCTGGCTGACTGCACACAAGGCCATTTCCAGCGGGTCCTTCCTGACCCACACGGCCGATCGCTCCAATCAGCCAGCCGCGTTCTGCTCTGCAGCGG
>DLVS01000358.1 GCA_003445095.1 Verrucomicrobiales bacterium | reverse complement strand
GCGCGTGAGCGTGGAGCGCAAGCGCCTGGACGAGGTGATAACCGCGCTGCGCGGCGCGGTGTGAGTTTGGGTTTCGCGGCTGCGTCGTCAACGTTGACGTACGTTGACGTGGTCGTAGGCGTAAGCGTGCTCGTTGACGTGCTCCTGCTCGTGCTCGTGTCCGCCAGTCGTTGGCGGCTACGGCGACGCGCCCGGACCTGCCGTCACGAGGACTGCCCCTGCACGCTTTGAACACGAGCACGAGCACGAGCAGGTCGACGAGCACGAAGACGTCGACGACCACGACTACGTCAACGTCAACGTAGACGACCGCCTCGCGGACTTTCGCCTACTCGTCGATGAACTCGTTGGCGCCGCCGCCACCGCCACCGCCGCCGTAGTCTTCCTCCGGGGCGCCGCCGTAGTAGTCACCCTCGGCGAGGTTGTCGAAGCGGGTGTACTCGTTGAAGAAGCGCACGCGCGCCGTGCCCGTCGGACCCGCGCGCTGCTTGCCGATGATCACCTCGGCCACGCCGCGGTCCTCGGTCTCTTGGTTGTAGACCTCGTCGCGGTAGATGAACCAGATGGTGTCGGCGTCCTGCTCGATGGCGCCGGATTCGCGAAGGTCGGATAGCCGTGGCTTGCGGCTCTTGTCTTTCTCGAGCTCGCGGTTCAGCTGGGAGAGAACAATCACGGGAACCTTGAGCTCCTTGGCGAGCGCTTTGACGCCGCTCGAGATGTCCGAGATTTCTTGCTGCCGGTTATCCTGGGCTTTGCGCGAGCTCGAGTGCAGGAGTTGAAGGTAATCGATTACGAACAACTTAATTCCGTGTTGCTGCCACATCCGCCGAGCCCGTGCCCGCAACTGGAGGATCGAGAGCCCCGGGGTGTCATCGATGATCAAGGGCGCTTTCGCGAGCTTCGAGGCAGCGGCAGTGATGCGCGGAAAATCGCGTTCGCGCAAAAATCCTTCGCGGACCGCCCGGCTGTTAACGCGCGCCAAGGAGCAAAGCATCCGGACGACCAAAGAATCGGCCGTCATTTCCAAACTGAACACGCCGACGGGCAGTCGCTCGTTCACGGCGACGTGCTCGGCGATATTCATGGCCAACGACGTTTTACCCATGCTCGGCCGACCCGCGATCACGATCATTTCGCCGCCGTGGAGGCCGTGAGTCATCTTATCCAGATCAGCAAACCCGCTGGCCACGCCGCTCAATTGCCCCTGCTTACTGTGGTAATCCTGAATGATGTTGATCGCATGGTTCACCAAGTCCTTAATGTTCCGGGAGGCGCCTTCTTCTCGCTCTTCGCTGATGCGAAGGATGTCTCGCTCGACCTCGTCCAACAGTTCTTCGACCTCTCCTTCGGACTCGTGAACGCGAGTGATGACTGTCGTGCAGGCCGCCAGCATTCGACGCAGCAAATGCTTTTCGCGAACGATCTCCAAGTAGTACTCCAAGTTGGCGGCGCTCGGGACCGCATCCATCAGTCCCGAAATGTACGTGAGTCCACCCACGGCATCGATTTGGCCACCGTCCCTGAGTCGCTGCTGCAGCGTGATCAGATCAATCGGTAGTTTGTGGTCGTACATCACGACCAGATGTTCGAACAAAGTCCGGTGCCGCAAATCGTAGAACGCCTCGGAGCCGCCTTTGAGTTTCTCAACACACATTCCGGTCGACTCGGTTGGGGAAAGTAGGATGCAACCCAGAACTCCTTGCTCGGCGGGAATCGAGTGCGGCGGCAGGCGACCTAAGGAACCCGGTGGCGGAGCGCTGGGGCGAGTACGCCGCGCCTTCTTGAAATCAGCGGGCGGTAAGTCGGTGGACGACACGTCGGGTGGTGATCCCGCAAGCTCTTGCACAACTCGACTCTTGCTGGCACGACCGAACGGCTCAAGCGAAGTGTCGCGCAGGTTACTGGCAGCTTCTTCACAAGTTGGGTCGTGGACAGCACCCGTGCCGTTCGAGTTGGTTGCGGATTCGGCGGAGCTTCTCCAAGTCGCGGTGCCAGTGGGAGACTGGTTCGGAGTCACGCGCTTACGCGGTTCGGGAGTTTGGAACTCTGGCTCAAGCCGGATCCATGCGGTGGAGAACATGGGGCAGCAGAGACTGGGTTGGGGCTTTCCAGGGATTGCGACGGACGTTACACGCCCACTGTTTCGTGAACCACTCTGGCGGACCGCGAACAGTGATTCTGAGTCCGTCCGCAGGCTCTGCGCTCTCTGCTCCCTCCTGTTCAACTTCATGGTTCCCGCTTAGCCGGTCCGGGCCGCGTAAGCGCGGAACTCCGAACGATCACATCTCCGGGGCATTCCAGCTCTTGCGGTAATCGCCCAGCGGGTGCTCGCGCCAGATACGCTTGGCTTCCTCCGGGTCAGTCTGCGCCAGGTATTCCGGCGCGCTGCGCCACGGCCAGTCTGTCAAGCGCTCGACGTAGCCTTGCCGCACCGGATTATGACAGAGGTAATTCAGCGTCGCCCAGTAGTGCCGTTCGGAACGCATCGCGCGCTTGACGGTGCGGAAGAAAACTCTTCGCCCGCGCAAATTCTCCTCGCCGTTCCAGGCGTGCTACGTGCACCCGTGCAACTTTCCCAACTCGCACAGCAAGCCGAGGATGTCCGGCGCTTCGACCAGCGCGTGGTAGTGATTTGGCAGCACTAGCCACGCGAAGGTCTGGCTGGCGTGCGCTGCGAACACGGCCAGCAAATCGCGCGCGAAGGCGTCCATGCGCTCCGGGCTGTGAAACGGATTGTAGGAGACGACGTGAGGAGTCTCATTCTTCGTTCAGCGACGTGCGCTCCAGTCCAGTTAGAGTCTC
>DLVS01000607.1 GCA_003445095.1 Verrucomicrobiales bacterium | reverse complement strand
CGACACCGAGAAGTATCTCGTGGAGCACCCCGACGCGGTGATCCTCGATCTCCGTCCGCCCGCCGCCTATGCCGCGGGCCACCTCAAGGGCGCGGTCAGTCTCGATGTCACGGATGACGAGCACTATAAAGAGGTGCTCAAGCCGCTAGACAAGACCAAGCGTTACGCCCGGTCGGAGCTCCATGAGAGGGACGGTCAACACTAGGAAATCGACCCGCATTAAAGCAAAGCACCCGAGAGCGGCATTGGCGAACGGCTCGTGTTCGCCTCGGAGAACCGCCGGACGGGGTCGCTCACCTGCTGTTGGAGAGCGTGGGTCCGAATCTCCAGATCCTGTCGGCTGTCGCCGAGCCGTGGCAATTCTGCCGCCAGACCGCCGACCGGACGTCATAGGTGCATCGCACTCGCGGGCGAAGCCCGGACTGCGCCGGCCATCGGGAGCGGTCGGTTCCAACCGCGCGATCATGAAATTGAGTCGTGCCTTTCGGGCAATTCTGCGGCTGGATTCCCTGCATCCACCCATGCCGTCAAGCCCGGCCGCCACCGCCAGTTCAAAAGTTAGACCCATGAACCATTCAAAATCCTCTCATCCTGTTTTCGTCGCCGCCGCCGTCTTGGGGCTCACTGCCGTCATGGCGTTGTTCATCGCCAAAGCGACGGCCGCGACCCCGGAGGCACGCCGGACGGTCGTCATCGAGAACTTCGACTCTTACACGAACGACACGCAGGTGGCGGAGGCATGGTATAAGCCGCACCACGGCGCGCCAGTGCACCAGACGCTCGACTCGGTCACCAAAGGTGGCGGCAAGCAGTCGTTGAAGATCGCCTACGCTACGACCAAGGAACCGGAGACGCACTACGCGCCGTTCTGCCGCGTGGCGAAGTGGGATTTGTCCGGCTGTAACGCGGCCCAGTTCTGGCTGAAGCCCGATGGCTCCGGCCGCCAGCTCACCTTCCAACTGAACATTGCCAACAAGGAAGGGAAGAACATCCACGATCTCTGGCAGACGGTTTACCTGCCGAAGAAGGGCGACACCGCGGGCCGCGTGGTGACGATCCCGTTCAGTGCGCTGGAACATAACGTGAAGTATGCCGACTCGCCCGACACTAGTCCGGTCTTCAAACCGGAGGCGGTGATTGAAGTGGCCTTCTACATCGGCGGCCGGAACGACGAGCCGGGCGAGGGCGTGTATTACTTCGATGAGATTGTGGGGGTTCACGATGCCACGCTTCCGGCGAAGTGAAGCGGGCATGAACGCCGTTCGCCGAGTTCGGTTCCGGGCAATCCACCTGGCCGCATTGGTGTTTGCGCTCTTGGCGGCTGGTGCATTCGCAGCGCAACCCATCCGCCTGCACCCGGAGAATCCCCGCTGGTTCGAGTGGCGCGGCAAGACGGTCGCGCTCATCACCAGCGCGGAGCATCACGGCGCGGTGCTGAACCGCGACTTCGACTTCCGCCGCTACCTCGAAACGCTGGAGCGCGACGGCCTGAACTACACCCGCATGTTCGCGGGCAGCTACGTGGAGCCGCCCGGCGCGTTCGGCATCGGGCGCAACACCCTGGCGCCGGCGCCGGGGCGGTTCCTCGCTCCGTCGGCGCGAAGCGAACAGCCGGGTTACGCGGGCGGCGGGAACAAGCTCGACCTCGACCGCTTCTCGCCGGAATACCTCGCGCGCCTGAAGG
Organism: Verrucomicrobiales bacterium; assembly: GCA_003445095.1. GTDB lineage: Bacteria > Verrucomicrobiota > Verrucomicrobiia > Limisphaerales > UBA9464 > UBA9464. The sequence goes on along the minus strand of DLVS01000607.1, from coordinate 9,797 downwards.
AGTTCCTCACCGAGGCCGGGCGGCGCGGCGTCGTGGTCGAGCTCACGCTTTTCTGCTCTACCTACAGCGACGCGCAATGGGCTATCGACGTCGATTTCAACGAATTTGACTTTAGGCGCGCCCAGGTTGGCTTTGGCCCACGCCAATTCTACGAGAACTTCAGGGTGGCTATAATTGCTCATATATTAGACATTGATTTGAATGTAGCAGGTTGAACCGCCGAAAAAGCAACGCAATCGATGTTTGTGGGTCACTCAAGAATGGGAAGACGGCCGAGTGAGATCATTCGTGATTGTTGGAAACTTCAACGAGCGACGAGCTGGTGCGCTGCCAGCCATTCCGGATTGAAGATCTTCGACTGATACTTCGCACCGGAATCGCAGAGGATCGTGACAATGCATTGGCCGGGACCCCGCTCTCGAGCAAAACGAATCGCCCCCGCAATATTGATCCCGGAGGACAATCCCAAAAATAGGCCCTCCTCTCGGAGAAGCTGATGGATGATGGCAAGCGCCTCTTGATCGGGAATTCGGTAAGCCTGATCAACCACCACCCGTTCCAGGTTTTTAGTCACGCGGCATTGGCCAATGCCTTCCGCAAACGAGTCCCCGTCCTGGATGTCCGTATGCCCATGAGTGAACCAAGACCACATCGCCGCGCCGTAGGGATCGGGGCAGACGGCAGCGACCTGCGGATTGCGTTCCTTCAGATAATCGGCCGTGCCGGCCAAGGTGCCTCCCGTCCCCACCGACGCTACAAACGCACTCACCGCGCCCTGCGTTTGTTCCCAGATTTCGGGCCCAGTGGTTTGGTAGTGGGCGAGCCGGTTGGCCACATTGTCGAATTGATTCGCCCAGTACCAACCGTTCTCTTCGGCCAGGCGGCTGGCAACATGATTATAGTTGCCCGGATCGCTGTACGGCTTGGCTGGAACCGTGATGACCTCGGCGCCTAACGTGCGAAGGAGACTAATCTTTTCCGGAGATTGCGTTTCCGGAATGACGATCACAGTGCGATACCCGCACGCGTGTCCGATGAAGGTTAAACCGATTCCGGTGTTGCCGGCAGTGCCTTCCACGATGGTCGTGCCAGGCCGGAGGAGGCCCCTGCCCTCCGCATCCGCGATAATCCCCAACGCTGCCCGGTCCTTAACCGAGCCACCCGGATTCATCCACTCCGCTTTTCCAAGGATTTCGCAGCCCGTCTCATCCGAGTACCGCTGAAGTCGAATCAAAGGCGTCCGTCCGACATGGCCATCAAGACCGCGGTACTGCGAAGCACTCATTCGGGGGACGAAGGTCAAATGGACCACTCAAGGACTGCGGCCTTTGCCTTGGCGTCTTTGTTCCGAATGACCAATTGCTTTTCTTCATGCACGACGAGTGAATTCGGCGGTACGCTGTGCATCAAGAAAACGTTCGCACCGATGGTGGAGTTCGCGCCGATCACTGTTTCGCCTCCCAGAATTGTCGAATTGGGATAGATCGTCACGCGATCTTCCACATCGGGATGACGCTTCCCTCCCTTCACGATTTTTCCGGCGTCGTCCTTGGCAAAGCTGCGCGCTCCCAACGTCACGCCGTGATACAATTTCACTCGCTGGCCAATGCGGCACGTTTCGCCAACCACCACGCCCGTGCCGTGGTCCACGAAGAAATGAGAACCGATCTCGGCTCCGGGGTGAATGTCGATGCCCGTCCGGCCATGGGCCCATTCGGTCATCATCCTTGGAATTAACGGGGCTCCCTCTTGATGAAGCTGATGGGCGAGACGTTGGATGGCGATAGCTTCGATGAATGGATAGGAGAGAATGATTTCCTCCCGACGAATTGCGGCCGGGTCGCCTTCGAACGCCGCTTCAATATCGGTGCGCAGAAGTTCACGCACTTCGGGAAGCGACTGGCAGAATCGTCGCATGATTGGAGGCGTACGACCGGTGGGACGCTTGGGATCCCCGATCCGAACGCTTCGCCGTACTTGCTCCGTGAGGCGGGCCACGACCCGAGCCATCCGTTCCAAAGTTACCTCGGTCAATGACCCATGTTGGACGGCGTCTTCATCGTGAAACCCAGGGAACAACAACTGCAGAAGGTCTTCGCAGATTTGCCCGACGGCGCGTTTTGAGGGGAGATTGTGGGCGTCGCGATTGTTTAGGCCGCCGATATTTTCGTATGAGGCCAGCAAATCCGGAACGTATTGAACAAACGTTTTGTCCATCGGTTTAGTAGAGTTTTACGCTAAAAAAATGGACCGGCGGAGTCTTAGTGGGGCCTGAGAACTGTGGCTTGTGCCGGCGCCAGCGGTCGCGTTGACCTCCGTTGATTCCAGGGGAGTTTGGCGAGCAACAAACCCATCCCGCAGAAGTCAGTGACGCCGGCGAAGACCAGACCGGCTCCCACGATAGCCGCCAATCCGAAAAACCCAGGGTGAACCCACCATCCCAGGACGACTCCCCCGAAGACCAGCGCGCCCGCAACGATTCGCACCTGACGCTCCAAACTGACTGTTTTGACCCCGCTCCGTCGCAACGGTAATCCGGCCGCTTCCCAAGCGAGGGTGCCGCCCTCGACGATGACAACTTCGCGAAAGCCTTCTCGAACCATCTTCTCTGCCGCTTTGGTTGAACGAGTATCAGTTCGGCAAATTAGGTAAACCGGCTCGGACTTTTTGAGGCGACCTGACGTCACGAGCGTTGCGGGGGAAATCTGGTCGAGCGGCTCGTTGATTGCTTGGCTGACATGCATCTCGTCGAACTCCAAGGGAGTGCGCACGTCCAACAGTGTTAGGTTCGGGCTCTGCGAGAGCCTCTGATACAAGTCCGCGGGTGTGATGGTAGTCATAAATTGGAGCGTCAATTCTTGGGCAGTTGGTGGAGGGCGTTCACCAGTGCATCCACTTCGGCGAACGTGTTGTAGAACGCCAGTGACGGTCGAACAGTAGACTCGAGTCCGAAATGGCGTTGCGCCGGTTGGGCGCAATGGTGCCCCGCTCGAACCGCGATTCCTTGCTGGTCGAGATGCTTCGCGATTTTTTCGTTCGCGACGCCGGGGATGACGAAGGACAGGATACTTGCTTTGTTAACCGCGGTGCCGATAGGACGGAGTCCCGGAACGGTGCCCAACGCGTGTGCGGCATATTCGAGCAAGGCATGCTCATAAGCGGCGATGGCCGGAATCCCCACACCGACCAAATAATCGATCGCCGCCCCGAGCCCGACCACTCCGGCGATATCCGGAGTGCCCGCTTCAAATTTCTCCGGGGCGTTTTGATAAGTGGTCTTCTCGAAAGTCACGTCCCGAATCATATGGCCGCCGCCCTGCCATGGCGGCATTGCCTCGAGCAGAGGCGATTTTCCATAGAGCGCTCCGATGCCCGTGGGCCCAAAGATTTTGTGAGCCGAGAATACGAAGAAATCAGCGTCGAGCGCCTGGACATTGATCGGCAGATGTGGCGTCGATTGTGCGCCATCCACCAACACCGGCACCCCACGAGCGTGAGCCAATGCGATGATTTCTTCGATTGGATTGATGGTCCCGAGCGCGTTGGAAACATGAGTCACGGCGACAAACTTGGTTCGCGGGCCGAGCAACTTTGGGAACTCCTCGAAGACCAGTTCACCGCGGTCATTAAGGGGCACGACCCGGAGGGCCGCGCCAGTTTGTCCGGCGAGCAACTGCCAGGGTACGATGTTCGCATGATGTTCCATCGCGGTGAGGATGATCTCGTCGCCCGGACCGATATTTTTCCGACCGTAGCTTTGGGCAACCAGATTGATCGCCTCGGTAGTTCCACGGACGAAGACGATTTCTTTGGAATCCGCGGCACCCAGAAACTGCCGCACTTTCTCGCGGCCGGCCTCGAACAATTCCGTTGAGCGCGCCGCCAAAGTGTGGGCTGCGCGATGGATGTTGGAATTGTGGCGACGGTAAAATTCTGCGGTAGCGTCGATGACTTGCTGCGGTTTGTGCGTCGTTGCCGCGTTGTCCAGCCAGATGAGCGGTTTGCCGTTGACCCGCTGGTGCAGCGCTGGGAAATCGCGCCGGATTGCCTCGACTTCCAAAACGGACAGCGTCCGACCCGGTGAAGGTGCGGTGGCTCCTGGCAAGGTTGAGGCACCGAGCGAGTCCGCTCCTCGTAGAAAATAGTAGTCCGGCGTGGAAACGACCTCGAAGGCCGAGGCCGTCCCCAACACCGAATTCGCGTTCCTAGGCGATTCCGGTTCGGGAGAAATCTCCGAGTTCGTGCTCGTTCGTGGCCCGAATACGGTTCCGTTGCAGCGGGGTTCACCAAAAGGATACGACTCGCCGGATCCCGGATTATGTCCACCCGAGGGAGTTCCCGGTGGTGAGGCTAACGGTTCGGCGGTGGTGGACGATTGAAGGATAGGGTGGACCGGAGGATGAGTCGGCGGTGACGCGGACGGGTAACCGCCGGCGAGACCCGAATCTCCGGGAACTCCGGATGGCAGGAGTGGAAAATTTATCGGGGATGCGGGAATCACTGGAATCGTTCCCGGAACTCCAGCCACTGCGGCTGGCGCCGACGGAGGACTAGTTGTCGGCGGTACTTCTCCGCGAACTCCGGATCTCGGAGTCTCTGAGAAAATCTCATTCGCCACGCGCGAAATCAACGCCGTCTCCAACGGGTCCCCGCTCCCAACTTCGGTTCCATCGGGGGATGCCGGTTCAGCCCTTGGGATAGACATATTCGTGGTAGAACCGGACAGAGACATCGTCGAGCCGTGCAATGGCGTCCTCTGTCAAAACCGCGGCCGAGAAATAACGCGTCACCAGATGCGAAGCGATGGAGTGAACATCCGTGCCCATATATCGGACCGAGAGTCCCGGCTCCACTTCACCGGTCACCCCAGCCTTCTGCAGACCGACGACGCCTTGTTGAGTCTCTCCTACCCGCAGCAAGAGAATCGTCGTCGCACCTGACTTATCGAGTGGCAGTTTATTGCTTGGGATCAAAGGAATTCCCCGCCAAGTCAGAAAGGGTGAACCAAACAACTGCACGGTCGGCGGTGGCACACCACGTCGCGTCGCTTCACGTCCAAAAGCCGCGATTGCCTTCGGATGCGCCAAGAAGAACGCGGGCTTTTTCCAGACGAGCGATAAGAGCTCGTCCAGGTCGTCTGGCGTCGGCGTCCCCTTGCGTGTGTTGATCCGTTGCGCCGGCGCGACTTCCTTCAAAAGCCCGAACTGAGGATGATTGATGAGCTCCCACTCCTCACGCTCCTTCACCGCTTCGACCGTGAGGCGCACCTGCTCCCGGAGTTGGTCTATGCGGTTACTATAAAGATCGGTAACTCGAGTGTGGGTATGCACCACGGTCTGAATCGTACTGAGGTGGTATTCGCGAGGATCTTCCTCGTAATCGACGAACGTCGTCGGTAACTCAGGCTCACCACCATCCACAGTCAGTAAGTCCACTTTGTGTTCCCCAAACTCGTTGGCGGCTCTCCCCTTGGCGACCTTTGCTAACCGATTGACGCGATAGACGCCTCCGTCGACATCGACCCAGGGGAGGAGGCGATGGAGCCACCGGGGCGTGATCTCCGTCATCTGGGGGACCGTGACCGTGGCCGTCGCCAGGTTCCTTGCTGCCGCGGCGCTAAGGCTCAATCGGCTATCGTTTGAATCAGGTAATTTACTCATGTGCTATTGGAAATGGACTTGCTGAAAGGTTTTACTTCGGGCGAATGCCAGCGCTGGCAGAAACGTGGCGCGAATGAGAAAGCCGGGAGAAACCCCGCCCAAGTGACTCACCCGCGGCCCCGCCGATGGGGAATCTAGGACGAGAAGGAATTATCCCCGAAGGGCAACAACTTGCCGTGCGGTGGAGACAGATCCGAACCGATGGATTCCTCGACATGGACTCGATGGTGCTTTCATTCGAGCCTCCGGTGGTCCGGTCAGCGAGTGCTGAAACCGGTGAGATAATGGACAATCCAGTGACTTCGAAGCAAGGATTTCGAATCCTAGCCCGACCTCAATGCGGTCGCCCAGAATCGTCCCGGGCTAACTCTGAATCCTTCTAGCGGACTGCTCCCGATCCTGACGTCGATAGACCGGGCACGGGTGTCCAAAAGGCCTCACCGACTCCGGGAATTCCCGGACTCATTCAGTAATGCCCTTGGAAATGGGACCCGCTATATTTTCCCCGACAATGCTATCGCAGAAGGCGAAATACGGAATTCGAGCTTTGCTCTATCTGAGCAAACAGAAGGCTGGTCGACCGGTAGTGATTCGTGAGATTGCCGAGAAGGAACGGCTCCCACGAAAATTCCTCGAGGCCATTTTGCTCGAGATGAAGGAAGCCGGACTGCTGCAAAGCCGCCCGGGCAAAGGCGGCGGGTATACGTTGCATCGGTCAGCAGACTCCATTCCTCTGAGTCGCATCATTCGGATTATGGATGGACCTTTGGCCCCAATTCCGTGCGTGAGTCAGACGGCTTATGCTCCGTGCAACGACTGCCTTGATGAGCGGACCTGTGTGATTCGGGCCGTCATGAAGCGAGTGCGCGATGCCACAGCCCAACTGCTGGATGAAACCTCGCTTGGGGACATGGCCCGCCAGCAAGACCAGCTTACCGGCGCGCTCGCCTTCCTAGATTACCACATTTGAGACAGTGTTACTTTTAAAAGGAAACGTTGGTGCCGTCGTGGTCACGGTGCGATCCCCTCCGTGGCCAAACCGACCTTGGTGATGTCGAGCTGCTGCAGGAGGTCGAGGACGTGGATCATGTTCTGGTAATCGGTCTGATCTTCCGCCTTTACCACGACAGCCAATTCTCGATCCGCCGCCTTCAAGGTCTGCAACGCGCCTCGGAGTTCGGCCACGGTGAAGGGCTGGTCATTCAAAAAGATTTGGCCGGCCTCGGTCACCAGGATGCGGTTGATCTTGGGTTTGGGCGCATCCGGATTCGGCGGCGGCAACTGACCAGAAGGCAGCGCCATCTCCAGATTGTTGACCAATTGCGGCGTGGTGATGATGAAGATGACGAGTAAAACGAACACCAGATCGAGCAGGGGCGTGATGTTGAGCTCGTTGAGTGTGCCGTGATGGGAACGCGTCGTTTTTCTCATGGCGTTTCAGCGATCTATTGGAGGGCTGGCTCGGCGATAGCCTGGACATCAAAACGGACGATGATCCGCGGCGGGAAATTGGTCGGCGGAGGACGACTGATCGACGGAGTGGCGCTGAGGGCCTGGCGCACGGAACCGTCCCAGCGTTTGTCGCCCGAACTCCGTTTCCAAGCGTGGTCGCCCAATCGACCGGAACGATCGACCGAAACTTCGATCTCCGCGATGAAGTTGTCGTCCTGCATATCGGTGGGGCGATCCCATTTCGAGTGAAGGGCAAATTCGATCTGACTCTTGTAAAGTGCCACCGGGTCGGAACTCGATTGAACCGCTTTCCCGCCTTCGAACACAAAGGAAGGAACTTCAGCCGCGGGCGGCGCGACCGGCGGAGGCGCCGCGACGGCGTTCGCTGGAGGAGGCGGCGCGGCTATCGGCGGAGGCGTCTCCACGGGCGGCGTCTCGGCCACCGCAGGCTTCTCGACAGGCAGCGGCTCTTCGCGAGGTTTTTCCGGTTCGGGTTCCTTGGGTTTCGGCGGCGGCTCTTCCTTCACCATTTCCACCGCGATCTTCTTGAGCTGTTTGCCGAGCAGCCCCTCGCGAGCCGCGAAGTAGGCCAGCGCCAGAACGATCGCCGCGTGGAAGATGGCCGAGATCAGCAGATTGACCTTGGACGAATTCTTAGTCGGGCGCTGGGAAGTTTGCGGCACCATGAATCAGTCCTTCCCGGCCGGCCCGGTGAGCGGTTCGGTCGCCAAATCGACTTTTACTACATTGGCCTGCTGACAGGCATCGAGCACCGCGCGAATTTGGCGGTACTTCGTTTTCCCGTCGCCGCGAATGATCACGCTCAGATCGGGATCCTCGATGCGCAGACTCGCCAGTGCCTGTTGCAACGCCGCCGGCTCAACGAGTTGTTTGTTGAGATAGATCCGGCCGGAACTTTCCACCGAAATGTAATTCGCCTTGCGGGGCGGGTCCTTTTCGCGCCGCGAAGCCGTCGGCAGAGTGAGGTCCAAGTCATTCACAATCGGCGTCGTGGTGATGATGAAGATCACCAAGAGCACAAACGCCAGATCGAGTAACGGAGTGATGTTCAACTCCGTGAGCGTCTCGTGCGCGGATCGAGAGCACTTTTTCATCGGCGCCAACGAATGCCGCTTCAGTATTCGGCCGTAGCGAGCGCTCGCTCAGGGGAGCGGTCGGGCGACTTGAGCGCGCCGGCAATACGCGTTGCGAGGAGTTCGTTGGCCTCTTTGATTTCTTCGGCCAACGGCCGGTTGTCCACGTACTGATGTTCGATCTGCGTGGCGTAGCGGCTGGCGAAACCGTCCAGTTCTTGAGTAATGCCGCGAATGGTGGTGACCATGAAGTTGTAAGCGAACATGGCAGGAATGGCGACTAGCAGGCCGATGACCGTGGCAATCAAGGCACCGGCCACACCCGGCGCCATCGCGGTCAGACTGGCAGAGTTGGCGCGAGCGATGCCGGCGAAGGTTTCCATGACGCCCCAGACGGTTCCCAGCAATCCGATGAAGGGACCGCCCGCGACAGCGGTCGAGAGCACGATCATGCCCTTTTCCAAAGACATGGCCTCGGCCCCGGAAGCTTCTTCCAAGGTGACCTTGACCGCCTCGAAGGCGCCACGACTGACCCGCTTTTCCCCTTTAACGGTTACGGGATTGTTCTTCAGGTGATAATCCAGTTCGTCAGCGCCGCGGATATAGACCTGGTAGGCCGGAGCGCCTTCGAAGTTGTCGCCGCGATTGCGAATATCCAGGGGATCACGGGTCTCGGCATACGCGGCGAAAAACTTCTTGGCCCATTTCCGCGCGATGTAGAGCTGGCGGAATTTGGTGATGATAATCGTCCAGCTAAAGAGCGAGAGGATCAGCAAAACGCCGATGGTAATCTTGCCCTCCAACGTCGCCTTCTCGAAAGCGAATTGCAGAGCGCCGGCGCCAATCAGGGGTTGGATTTCAAAACCGATCATAAAGTGAGGGGTTAGGGTTTAGGCAGAATGACAGTGACACGTCCGACGGTCCGGGTGAGCAGGGGAAGATTGCGTTGGGTTCGTTTCTTCTCGTCGTCTTCGTCGTCGCGACTGGCGACCTCAGCGGGTTGCTCCTCGGCTTGAATGCTTTGGCTGGTGGCGTTGGCGGCCGTGCCTTGAGAAAAGCCGGCTTGCGAACCGGACGCGTCACCGCTGGTGGAGACATTCTGGGACAAGAGGGCGGCGTCCACCGTTGCTCCGCTGGCATTGACGCTGCCAATGCCCACGATGGTGCCGGAGACGGTCCCACCGGCGCTCACATTGACCGCACCCTGGGCAAACGCGGTAACATTGACGCTTTGTTGGGCCGTGACGTCGATGTTTCCTCGCGAAGCGACGACGACTCCTCGGATATCGCCGGTGGCGTCGAGCTTCACGTTGGTTCCAATGACGCCGGACCCTGTCGCGTTAATGTTTCCCACGTGAACCACATTCCCCTCTGCGTCTTCAGTTCCCGCCCGCAAGGTGACCAGACGCCCCTCGCCTCCCACGCGGTTGGGCGAAAGCTGGACGACACCGCCCGCGCTGGCGATGATGTCGCCTTGCGGCGTTTCGACGGTAATGTTGCCGACCGGATTGAGCGAAGCTGGGAAGGAGGGATCCATCGGAGGCGGGAACGTGCGCGCGCGAATCCCGCTGCCGCGAATCGTTGGCGCGTA
>DLVS01000742.1 GCA_003445095.1 Verrucomicrobiales bacterium | reverse complement strand
GACGTGATCCTAGGACTGAATGAAAAGGAGGCTCACGAGATCGCGAGCGTTCTTGGCTTGGACGTTGCCACCCGAGATTGGCAGGGCCTCTCGGAGTTGACCGCGGCCATTCAACGACGGGTGCCAGTCGAAACGGTGGTTGTGCATCCCACCTCGTACGCGCTCGCCGTATCGGGTGGTGAGGCCGCCGTGGTCGCCGGTCCGGCTTGCCGAAAGCCCAAGATTACCACCGGAGCGGGTGATCACTTCAACAGTGGATTTTGCCTAGGAAAACTGTTGGGACTCGACAACGCCGCGAGCTTGCTCTGCGGGGTAACCACCAGTGGGTACTACGTGCGCACCGCCGAAAGCCCCTCGGCGGAACAAGTCGCTCAGCTAATGCGGGCGTGGCCGGAGCAGTGACCATGGTCTTGCCTGTGATTAAGTTCGGCGACCCGGTGTTGCGCCGGCGCGGGGCGCGGATTGAGTCGGTGACACCCGAAGTTCAGCAGTTGATCGTCGACATGTTTGAAACCATGCGCGCGGCGAAAGGAGTCGGCTTAGCTGCGCAGCAAGTTGGGCAGGAGTTACAGCTCACGGTGGTCGATGTCCGTGGGGTCAAAGACCGGCCGTCTCAGCTCTGGCTCGCCGGTCAGCCCGCGGATGTGGAGGCGTTTATGCCGCTGGTCTTGATCAATCCTAAAGTTGTTCCCGCGGGTGAAGCCGTGAAGGGCCCGGAAGGCTGCCTGAGCTTTCCCGAAGTCTTTGCCGACATTACCCGTCCCGCTGAAGTGGAAGTGACGGCCCAGAACGAGCGGGGTGAGACGTTCTCGTTTCGCGCGGGAGGACTTTTGGCCCGTGCGGTGCAACATGAAGTGGATCACCTCAACGGCGTTCTCTTCATCGACCGCATGGACACCGCGACACGCCAAGAGTTGAAGCAAGAGTTGGAGGAACTGCAGGCCACGACCAAGTCGCAACTAAGCTCCAAGCCCCCCCGAAGCCGCCGCTGAATCGTCACCCAGGTTCACCTGTACCACTCCTTGAACCTCCGTGATGCCGATTGGAATCCTTCAGGGACGCACCCTCAATTGCCCGCTGAAGAACCGCACCGTGTAGTTGGCGTCGGCTGCGTTACTGACCGTAATCCGATAGACTCCCGGCGCAGAGTTAGCGGCCGCGTCCGTTGAAATAACGACCGGACGATCGAGGACTGCTTCTGTCTCTCCTAAAACAAATCCGGTAATACGGTACGTCAGCGGCGGATTGGGCTGACCGAATCGCTTCTCTTTGTCGTCGGCCGTCACATCCAAGCGTGCTTGGGTCACGGACAGAGTTCCCGAAACCATTTGAATTGAATAGTTCCTCGCGGTTGCGCCAGTGGCAGTGATCGGATAGGCGCCCACCGGGCTGCTCGCCGTTACGGAAGTTCGAAGGACGACCTGGGTATCGAGGTTGGCGGGTGTCTCTCCTAACACAAATCCGGTGTAGGTCGCAGTCAACGGAGGTATCGTCTCGCTGCCATACACTTTGGTCTGGTTCTGCGGCCGAATCGTCAGGCTTGCGCGCGTCACGGTGAGAATGCCATCGACATACGAGATCGAATAGTTGCGATCGGCGGCGTTTCCACCGGTAATGGGATAGTTTCCTACGGCACTCGCCACGGTCGCCGGAGTGCTGAAGGTCACGGGGACGTCAAGGCTCGCCACGGTATCATTGTTGACGAAACCAGAATAAGTGGCACCGAAACTTGGTAGAGGTTGACCATAGGCTTTGGACCGATTTTGGATCGTCACAACCAACGGCGCGCGCGTCACTGTCAAAGTACCCTCCACGAAGGTGATGGTATAATTCGGGCTCGTCGCTCCCGCCGGACGAATCGGATACGTCCCCGCGTCGCTCGAAACAGTAGCCGTCGTACTGATGGTGACGGGCGTAGTCAGCCGAGCTGGCGTATCCCCGTTGACAAAGCCCGCGTACGTGAAGGTCAAGGAAGGATTTGCGGCCGCGTACCGTTTGGACTTGTTGTCGGCGGTTACGGTGAGAGGAGCGCGCGCCACGGTGAGAGTTCCTGGCTCCAACGTAATAATATAGTTGGCGGCTGCACCGCCGGTGATAGCGATGGGATAGCTTCCCACCGGGCTGCTGGCCGTTGCCGTGGTGGTTAGACTCGGACTACTAGTCAGGACTGCCTCAGTGTCGTTGTTGACAAAACCAATATAACTCACCGACAGCGAAGGCATCGCAGCGCCGTACGTCTTGGTAACATTGTTCGCGCGGATCGTGAGTGGCGCCCTGGCCACATTGATGGAGACGGACGCGCTCGCTGGCAGGTACTTTTCTAAGTCCGCTGGAGTAAACGTTACCGACAAGAGTTGGCCATTCCCCGGGTTCAACTGGGTGCCGATCGCCGGTGAGTACGAGAACGATCCCGGGACATCGGCGGTCGCATTGAGTTGGGCGTCGCTCAAGGCGGTACCATAAACAATGGAGGCGGGAGTCGGCCAAGTGATCGTCGAGGCACGAAGAGTCACCGCTAAAGTGGCATCGGCACTCTCGACGCTGCGCCCAGGATTTGACACCCGGACCGAATAGACTCCGGCGTCACGCAAACTCACCGAAGGCAGCGTGAGCGACGCCGCAGTGGCACCGACTATTTCGGTGCCGGCCTTTAACCATTGATAACTGAGCGGTCCTAAGCCCTCAGCGACCACAGAAAACGTGACGCTTTCGCCCCCCAACGCAGCAATGCTTTGCGGCTGTGTCACGATCGTAGGCGGAGAAGTGGCCGTGATCGTGAAGACCGTTCCGACCAACTCTGTGATCTTTGGAGTGCTTGACTGGTCGAACAATACCGAGAAACGCCCTCCCGATGCCGTAGAGTCAAGGTCGTCTGCAGTATCCCTGACCGGATCGCCGTTGCCGCTGCTACGAACCGGTACCCAAGCGGTTCCGTTGAAAAACAACAATTGCATCGCGGCCTCGGCATCGCCCAGAACCGCGGACGGGTAATAGAACGCTGCGAGGGTACTGTCGGCAGCGTCCGCGTTAAAGACGGCAAGGTCAAAGTAGCCACCGCCCACTTCCGGCACCGTCACGCCGATGGGATTCATGGAATAGGTGACCGCCGACAACGTGATCGGCTGCGACTCTCCGTTGTTTGAAGCTACGGCCGTGACTCCCGCCGCTTCACTTATCGTCGGCGCCGTCGTCACCGCGGCCGATTGCCCTGTGGAAACGATGGCAGTCTGAATATTCTGAACCACCGAGCCTGCCACTTGAAAACCGACCGCGGGCGACTGCGGGCCGGAAGGTCGCTTGATCGTAATCCACGCGGTGGTCAGTGGCGCGGACGTCTGCAAGTCCGCTGGGGAAATCGGGACCACCAAGCGCGTTTGACTCAAGAACGCAGTAGGAAGTGCCAGGCCATTCCAAAAGACGGCCGTGCTCGGGTCGAACCCCTCTCCCAAAATCTCCAGTGAAAAGCCCTCGCTGAACGCCCTTGCATACCCTGGCGAAAGCCCAGTAATGCGTTCGCCGGATTGGCGATAGGTGGTCAGTCGGGCCGTTGCCGAAGCAGTCACACCCGTGGCAGCTGCGACCTCATAGGTAAATTCTTCCGTCTCCGAACTGCCCGACGGAACGCTGGTGATGCGTTGGGTGGTGTCATAGGTAAAGCTCCCGTCAGAATTCACACGCAAAGTCGCCCCCGAGGGTAGGCGAATAAGCGTTCCCACGTTGCCGGACTCCCCATTGACTCGACTCACCCAAATGTCCGGTCGCAAATGATCCCAGGCCACCAGTGACTCAGACCCATCCACAAAGGCCAAGCGTCCACCGCGATTCGCACTCAGCGACACATTCGGCGGGATGTCCTGAATGGAATTGTCACTGAGGAGATCGGCCCGGTTGGTAATCGCAGCGACCAAGTCGAACAGAACGGAAGAGCGGCGCGTAGGGA
>DLVS01000337.1 GCA_003445095.1 Verrucomicrobiales bacterium | reverse complement strand
CAGTGGCTGGATCGTGAGATCGAGAGGAGAACGAGTCTGTAGTGTGGAGCGATGGCGCAATCGAAGACTCCGACCGCCACGGCGGAGATCCGGCCTTCACTTTTCGCCTCGCCGGAAACTTTGCGTTTTATCGACTCGGCTGTTTCAGGATTCGTTCAAGCCAGTCGATCGCGTGCTCTTCAGTGAACCGAAAGAATGGATTGTGACGCAGGCGCAGTACTTGGCTGTCGGTAATTCGCAGCACGCCCATTTCGCCTTGGACGCGTAACGACCCCAAAGGGAGCCCGGTGACTCGAGTCGCCTCCTCGGTTCCGTAAACCGGGTCGTCGGGAGGAAACGGCACCGCCACGTGGGAGAGCGAAAACACACCGGTCGGCCAGCCCACATTCAGTGGACGCTCACTCCGAGCGCCCTCTTTCCGAGTCCGGGCCACGACTTTGGTGGATTCCACGGATTCGTTGGCCACCACGGTTAGAACGAAGGGCGAGTTGGTTCCCTGAAGGAGCGGCACGATCTTTTGTTCAAAGCCTAGCTTCACGAGGTTTTCCAGCCATCCGGCGCGATTGACATCATAGAGCACCAGCTCGCTTCCATTCGGAGTGAGGCGGTCGAACAGCACGGTCACCAACCGCGGCACAACGACGGTCGAATCGATCGCGGATTGGAACGCCAGCACGGGCGGTAACTCGGCCATCCGTCCGGCCTGCTGGAGCGCCGCCAGTTTACCCTCGACTTGTTGAGTCATGTCCCAGGCTTGGACACTGGCATTCATCGGCCACGAACCGTACTTATAGGGATCGATCTCGGCGTCCACCGCGGACCAGTTTGCCCGACGATCGCCGGAAGCCCAGGCGATGAAGCGGTGGAACCGCGAGAATTCGGCGAGCGGTGAAATGCCGATCATGGGTGACAACAGAACCAACGCGTTGGGCCGCGGAAGCGCGGGATCGTTCAGCGAATCGACCGCGTAGTTGACACTCAAAGCACCCCCGTTGGAGTAACCGACGAGGATCAGCGGTGACCCCTGGGGAATTCGCGTTCGTAATCCGGCGGCCGCCACGCGTACGGCGGCTGTCCAATCGCGGTACGACGTCTCCGCCAATGCCGCGGGGCAGGTGCCGTGGCCAGGCACCCGCAATCCCACCACGGTGTAGCCGGCCGCGTGCAGCTTTTTCCCCAGGGCGCGCATCGAATAGGGCGAATCGCTCAAGCCATGCAGGAGCAGCGCGCCGCCCACCGGGTTGGGTGATTCCAACACAAAGCTTCGGTTCCAATTCCGGTCGAGCAGCCGTGCGGGATTGCAGACGGAATCCGAACTGAATCGGCAATACCGTCCTTCTATTTCTTGGGCCCATGGACCGCTGACTAATCTCTCCAGTTCCTGAAAGACCCGATCCTCCTGCTTCAAGTAATCGTCTAGCGTATACGCAGTCCCGGCGTTCTTGGCCACGAACTCCGATGACGGTCGCTGAAGTTGCCAGCCCCGGAGAGAGGACAGCGAGCGCGAGAATTTCGTCCAACCATACACCAATCCCGCGAGGCCAAGCGCGACCATCAGTAGGAGAACCAAGCCGATTCGGAGCACGAACTTCAAGAGGCGGGATCGATTCGACATGGATGGGTTTAGGTAAATTGCCTGCGTTCGACTTGCCGGATTCCGACCGTGCGGGCCGGCGGATTAACACACGAAACCCAGGTGAAAGCGATAGCAACTCCATCGGCGCGCGTGGGATTTTTCACGAGACACGAAGAACACAGATGGCGAGGCCGAAACTGCGAAAGGTCTGGTCGGTCTAAGCTTGGACGTCACTAACCGATCATGAATCGAAGCCAACTCGTTGGGATTGTCGCGGTTTTAGGCCTCATCTTTGGGGGCTATTGGACTCAGCGCCGCGCCCAACAAAACCTCGCGGCGGAGATGAAAGCCACGCAAGCGGCCTTAACAGAGCTCGCGGCTCGAGTGGCGGATCAACAGGAAGCCTGGCAGCGACTATCCGACGAACTTGAAAAAACGAGACGGCTCAATTCGGCGTCTGATGAATCCAGCGAGGCCCGACGACTTCGCAGCGATCTGGCGAATTTGAATCGGCGCCTCGAAAAGCTTGAGGCCGCGTCGCTCCCGGCCAAGCTGAGCCCGGAACCCCTAGTTTACGCTGATTCGATTCGCCGAGCTGACTATGCGTTTGGTGGCTACGACTCGCCTGAGTCGGCCATGCAGTCGGTTCTTTGGGCGATTACCCAGCTCAATCCGCGGGCTTTTTGGGACAGTCTTACTGGAAATGTCGCGGCAAGCTTCGCGGACAGCTTTAAGGATTTACCTGAAGGAGTGATGCCCGGTGGCTTCAAGAATGGGGCCATGTACCGCGCGACCGGGTTTCGCATTCTCGAAGAAGCACCCGTGTCGGAGGACGAAGTGAGATTGAAGGTATTCTTGGAAGGTCAGAATCACATCCTGAAGCTCGTCCTTAAGAAGGTCAGCGGTCAATGGAAGTGGGCCGACAACCAGTTATGACCGCCGCCGCAAATGAGCGACATAATCGATCCTATTCGTGTGAACTTTTGCCCATGGGTGATTCTCCCTGTTCATTCTACCGCATGATGCTCTTACCCCGCGAAGGCTGGCGGGACCAGAGCCAACGCTCGACCAGGGCAGGGGTGAATTATCACGACGCTTGCGGCGTAGGACTTGGCTTTGAGCGATGAACCAGCCCGGCAAAGGCGCGGCGCTCGAC
>DLVS01000468.1 GCA_003445095.1 Verrucomicrobiales bacterium | reverse complement strand
GCATCTGCGTTGGGTCTCACGGCGGGTCGTGGAAAGGGGTGGACGTCGCCCACAATACTGTGATCACCGATCGCTCGAACGTCGCTGGCGCCGCGTTGTGTCTGGTGACTCATGGACGGCCCGAAAACATCCGAGTTTGGAACAATCTATTCGTAACGCGAGGACAGGTGCCCTTGGTCCGCAGCGAAGCGCTTCCAGGATTGCAGGTGGTTGGCAACGTTTGGTGGAATGATGAGGGAGCGCCACGATTTCTGTTCCGGGACGAGACGTTCCACGACCTAGCCGCGTGGCGGGCAGCGACTGGCCTAGAACAGGCGGCGGGACATGAAACAGGCATAGTGGCCGACCCAGGTCTGCACCTCTCCGATGAAACTCTAACGGTGGGTGACCGGAATTGGTTGGACGTTTTGGCGAGCTACCGGCTGCCGCTAACGTCGCCGATGCGAGAAACTGAAATCAGATCCGCTAGTTGGCTGGCGAGTTTGCCCCCGGGAATTCGCGACTTTTTCGAACAGGTTCTTGATGGCCAAGCCGGCCTATTGCCGGGGGCCGATGCGCGAGTCATCCCGGTGCAGAAGAAATGAGAATCAAATCGCGGGAAACCGATGCCTAGTCGCTGGGCCGGGTGGTGGCTGGGGCCGGGGCGGCCTTCGAGGATTCTTTTTCTTTGATTCCGCCGAAATTCCCTTCTTCGCAGGCGGTGACAAACGTTTCCGTGACTGACTTCAGTTCCTCCCACCGGCCGCGAATTGTTTTCGATTCGTTGGCGTCGATCTTGTTGTCACCGGCGGCCGAAGCAATCACTGCCAGCAAATCCGCAAATTCTTGCACGATTTCGTTGGTGGCCGGGATGAGAAAATCAGGGTGCGAACTATGGAGCTTCGGATTCTTGATGAAGAACCCGCCCGATCGTTGGCACAACCAGTGGATAATGCGGGGGTCCCGAGTAGTCTGGATCAATTGATCGACGCGATCGAGCGGGTTAGCGCCTGCGCCGCCGGCGTCCGCCTCGGGCTTTTCAGCCCACTTGTAGATGAGCGACAGGGACAGGTTGAGGTCTGAAGAAATCTGCTTGGCGCTCGTGGTCTTGAGCACATCGCGCAACAGCTCGTAGGACTGCATACCCCCCGCGTTGTAGCGGCTTGTTCGTCACTGGCAAAGCCTGCTTTGGCGCAAAGTAGCGGTGGGGGTGCCGCATCGGCGTAAGGACTCCTCGGTTAGCACTAGAAGCCGAGGACATTGTGCGTCTATTCTGGCGCCGGGCGCCGCGGGCGCCGTTGCCTTATGCGTTGTTTTGTCACCGCCGGACCGACTTGGGACCCTCTGGATCAGGTGCGCCGATTCACGAATTTTTCCACCGGCCGACTTGGTGGTGAGCTGGCCAATGCATTGGCGCAAGGCGGTCACGACGTGAGCTTGTATTTGTCGGAATCAGCGACGTGGAATCAACCTCTCGCCGCGATTCGTCTCCTGCGTTTTTCGACCACGCAATCCCTGTCCGATGCGCTCCACGCTGACGCGACTGCGGATCCGGTAGCGGTCTTTCACGCGGCTGCGGTCAGCGACTTCACGGGCGGCGGAGTCTTTCGACGATTGACGGATGATCGATTGATCCTGATCGAAGCTGGCAAGTTCAGCACTCGTGAGGGTTCACTCCTGGTGGAGCTGGTGCCCACACCAAAGATTCTGCCGCGCCTGCGTGACTGGTTTCCAGCCAGCCGGCTGATCGGCTGGAAATATGAAATCGACGGTACTCCGGCCGACGCCGTGGCTCGAGGTGCGGACCAAATCGCGGTGACCCGCTCCGACGCGTGTGTCGTTAACGGTGCTGCCTACGGCGTTGGATTCGCTTTTATGCCTCGGGGCCAGGCGCTGCGGCATTGTCCGGACCGCGTAAGTCTATTTGCGGAGCTGCTAGCCCTGACTTGAGCGAAGTTTCGGCAAGGCAAGGAATTGAAACTTCGCACCTTCGCCACAACTAGCAGCGCCAATCTCGGACTTCAGGGTAACACACTAAGGCGGGAACCCGATCGCAAGTTTGACAGCAGAGTATTCAGGATGAATCGCTCCCTGCTGATCCCGAATCACCAAAGGGGGCTCAGTCCAGGTCTGTTCCCGAAAGCGTTCTGGCAGGTCGGAGGCACGCATCATCCCGAGCAGGGCGATCAACGGCCTATCGCCTTCCCGAAAGATCACTGGACGCTGGCGCACAATCGCCAGTCCCGCCGCGCGTGCTCCGGAAACCACGCGCGCGAGTTCGGCAGGCGCAAAAGGGAACACGCACGCGAAGAAGCCTCCGCTCGAGAGGTGTCGTCCCGCGATCTGACAATAATCCACCACAGTGCCGCGCAGTTCGAATCGGCAAGCGAGTTTCTGCGGATGATCACTTTCCACGCCGGTACCCAGCGGAAAATAGGGAGGGCTACCGGTGATCAGGTCGAAGCGTTCGTGGTCGTGAAGCAAACCCGGGGCCCGGAAGTCGCCCGTCCGTACGTCGAATCGCTCGGTAACGCCGTTGTAGCGCGCCGACTTTTTCGCCAATGCCACGCTGTCCTCCTGAGCTTCGATCGTAACCACACGGACACCAGGCAATCGCCAGGCCACAATCATTCCCACCGTTCCTACACCACTTCCCAGGTCCAACGCTTTTTGCGCGCTGGGGCACCAGGTTGTGCCATACCAAGCGGTGAGAATGTCGTCGGTCGAGAATCGATGTCCGTCGCCAAGCTGGAAGAGGCGAAAATGCCCGCTGATCGCATCGAGTGTTTCGCCAGGTTCAGGTGGCAGATCGCTGACGAGACCCGGCGGGATGACGCCAGGTTTGGCCCAGCCTTTGAAGTGCGAGGGGATTTCGGAAGTGGAACTCTTCGGCACGCGTGCTAGAACCAAAATGGAGATTTTGCAAAATGACAACTCACTCAGAGATGATCGTAAGGTTGTCGAGGCAGTCGCAGAGAGAAATGGAGACACTTGGGAACTCGAGGGTACGACCAGGCGGCGTTACATCCTTCCCTGTGCGCCATGGGAAAGCAGCAGCCGTAGCAAAGACAAAACACCCGCCTCAAGGGCGGGTGTTCGTGATATTTTGAAGAGATCTGTCAGCGCCCGGTCTCCATCAACCCGATCGCCCGATAAGCATCCTTCGCCGGTTCACTGTCTCCCATTTCAGACACTAACTGATCCAGTACTCGTTCGCGCAGACGACGGTATTCGGCCTGGTCCTTAGGCTGAACGCTCGCTCGCACTTGGGCCAGTCCCGCGACCGTAGCCTCGTAGTCTTTCTTTTGCAGCGACTCTAGAACCTTATCAGCTCCAGGGAGCGCGAACGGCTTTTTGGGATCGAACTCTTCCCCTTTGCTGCACCCCATCAGAATCAGCGCGAGGGCGGCCAGCAGGCCTAGCAACGGGCTTAAGGATTTAACACTCACAGGCTTGAGAGGGCATCATCCTACTTCGCATAGCCAGGGCCATTGAGAAGCTCGTTTGGCCGAGGATTCTTCTTCTGGTCCAGGAAATCATTGAAGACCCGTAACTTTACAAAAGTCGCCGTGCCACCAAACCGCCCGACCATTGCCCCGCCGCCCTTGTCCTGGTTAGCAGTAGACCCCGTATAGTTAGCCCCGCCTGCATGCCGCTGAGAAACACCCTCGCCACCGGTTTCTGGATTGTTGCCCGCGTCATTGAAGAAGAAGCCGTCGGTTTCATTTTGCTCCCACAACTGAATGTCGAGCGGCAGAAAATCAGTCGTCTTATAGGTGCGCCCTTGGAGATCCCGGGCCTTCGGACCAACGTACCCGCCAATCGTGCCGTTCCAGCAGTAGGAAGTGATCTTGACCGGTCGCGCGATCCACCATTTCTTCTGATTGGGCTGCCCCCGGAGAGCGACGTCCTTAGGACATTCCATCACCTTGACCGTGGTCAGGAACGGCCCGAGTTGACCAATCCTGAAGAAGGCCAACTGGTTGCTGTAAGCGGCCGAATTTTTGTCTTTGCCGGCGGCACTTTGAGGCACTGCGTTGACCGGAAGGTTAGGGTCCCGTCCGTTGTTTTTGGTGGCGTAAGCCCAGCAATCCGGACCAGTGAGATCGGATCCCCAACCGGGATGCGCGAGGTAATCCCGGTTGTCGGTCGCGTACATATGGCTCGCCAAGAGAATCTGCTTCACATTGTTGATATCAACCGCGTTCATCGCCCGGTCCTTCGCTCGTCCCAAGGCGGGCAACAGCATACCCGCGAGGATGGCAATGATGGCGATGACGACCAGCAACTCGATCAGCGTGAAGGCTAATCGTCGCTGAGAACTAGGCTGGGGGGAGATTTTTTTCGTTGTCATAAAAGCCGTGTGGAATCCGAGGCAGTGGTAGGCAACTGTTGGAGCTTTGTCAAACTCTCTCTGACCGACAGACAAATGCTAAATCAAATAGGGATTCAGGGTCCCCTGCCCTTCCCCAGCTCGTGGATCAATCGGGGAGTTGGCGGTGGCAGCTCTACTTCGGAGCGAAGGGGTAGGCACGGTCAAAGCAAACATCGACAGGCTAGCTCGGAAAGAAGCCGCCAACTTCTGAGCGAGCCTCGACAATTCATAACTGGCGACTCGCACTCTTCACCGCAGGCTGGCAAGCTCCCGATCAATTCCGCCATGAAAGCCGTGTTCGGTCTGCTCGTCGTCACCACCTTCGCTGGGAGCATCGTTCTCCACGCGGCCGCCCCACTACCCGATCTTCAACCTCTGGGCGCCCAGATTCGCCGTGTCATCGAATCTCTAAACGTCGCTGGTGCACCGCTGACGGAATCGCAACTGGCCGGGGTCGAGTCCGCGTTACGCGAAACCACGCCAGCCCTCGCGGTCGCCAAGCTCGACGCCGTGCTGGCTCCGCGGACTCTCCTCAACGTCACCATCAATCCGGAAATGCGCGTGAAGGTCACTCCCGGCGACGCCAAGCCGAACCTGGTCGAAAATGGTTGGACGACGTTTCTGGTTCGAGTGGCCAATGAGGCGGGCACGACTTCCCCTTTGAAGGTGGAGAGTCCACAAGCCAAATCGGTCGCCAATTCGCCCGCCGAGGCGGGCCGCGGTCAGTGGTTGGAAGTGTCCCTGCCGGACGCGCCGCCCTTGCGCAAAGAACTGGGCGGCCTCGCGCTCGAGTATCGGCCTATCCAGTTGTACTCGCGGGACGCTGGCCAACGGGAGGCCAAGCTGTCATTCAATGTCGGACAAGGAACTCAGGACCTCGGCTTCCGCAGTGAGGCCGACCTGTTATTCAACTGTGCTCCCGCATTCGATGTTACGCTGCGCGTACATGACGAAAACGGACAGCCCACCACCGGCTCCTTCCTCATCAAGGATCGCCAGGGCCACGTCTGCCCAGCCCAGTCCAAACGTCTCGCGCCCGATTTCTTTTTCCATCCACAAGTCTATCGGTCCGATGGGGAGTCGGTAAGGCTCCCAGCCGGCCAGTATGTGGTCCAGTTCGCGCGCGGTCCGGAATCGCTGACACAGACGCAAACTTTGGACGTAAAGCCCGGCGCTAATGAGTGGCGCTTCCAGGTCCAGCGTTGGATCGATCCCGCCAAGATGGGATGGATTTCGGGGGACCATCACATCCATGCCGCTGGCTGCGCTCATTACACCAAACCGACCGAAGGAGTTCATGCGCCGGATATGATGCGCCATGTGCTCGGCGAGGATCTGAAAGTCGGCGCCAACCTGACCTGGGGCCCGTGTTTCGATTACCAAAAACAGTTCTTCCGGGGAACGGATGATCCGGTGTCGCGCTGGCCGTGGATTCTACGGTATGACATCGAAGTCAGCGGATTCGGTTCCCACCAATCGGGCCACCTCTGCCTCCTGCGGCTGCGGGAACAAATGTATCCGGGCGGAGATTCCATGTCTCACTGGCCGAAGCTGGGTTTGAACACGCTCAAATGGGCGAAGCGCCAAGGCGCGCTGGTCGGCCCGGCCCATAGTGGCTGGGGACTTGAAGTGGATTCGACCGAGCTTCCGAATTTCACGGTCCCCCCGTATTCTGGAATTGGCGCCAACGAATACATCGTGGATGTCACTCACGAAGTTCCCGGCCCAGACGGAACTCTGGTTCCGGCGGTGGATTTTCTTTCGATGGTGGACACACCCTATCCATGGGAGTTGAACATGTGGTACCAGACCTTAAACGCAGGGTTTCGGACTCGTGTCAGCGGCGAGACGGATTTCCCGTGTATCTACAGCGAACGGGTCGGCCTCGGTCGTAGCTATGTGAAACTGCCCGAGAAATGGACCTATGAGGATTGGTGTGAGGGCATCCGGGTCGGACGAAACTACGTAAGCGACGGGCACAGCCACCTACCTGGATTTACGGCGACTGCAGGTCCCACCACAGTGAAAATGGGTGAGGACGGCAGCGAACTGCGGCTCGCGCGAGAAGAGAATGTCACCTTCCGCGCCCAGGTTGCGGCGCGGTTAAACGAGACCCCTGATTCGGAGATCAAGCGGCGAAAGTTCACCGACCATCCCTATTGGCACTTGGAGCGGGCTCGGCTGGACGGGACGCGGACAGTTCCGGTGGAACTGATCGAGAATGGATTTGTCGTCAGCAAAACCAATTTGGTGGCTGACGGCGCCCTCCAGGAAGTCGCTTTTACGGTCCCCGTGAAGCGGTCCGGCTGGTATGCGGTGCGAATTCTACCGAGCTCACATACCAATCCGATCTTCGTGGTCGTGGGCGGCAAACCGATCCGGGCGTCGCGAAACAGTGCCGAATGGTGTCT
>DLVS01000458.1 GCA_003445095.1 Verrucomicrobiales bacterium | reverse complement strand
GGCTTCAATTCAGAGTTCGCATCACCAAAACGCCACGTGTCGGCTTGCCGATGCCACTCGTCCGTCGGGCAGAAAATCACGTGATTGGCGGCCTTCTTTTCTTTCCTCGCCTTCGGCTTGTCGGAGGGGATCAGATATTTGCTCCAGAACGCCGCCATGTTGGTGCCCATCCAACTGAGATCGAAGCCATCGCGGTTGTCCGGAAACGAATCATTGAAGTCCGCGGCATACATGTTCAAGGCGATGCCCCACTGTTTCTCGTTGCTGGCACACAGCGCCTTGTTCGCCTGCGCCTTGGCCTTCGCCAGTGCCGGAAGCAGCATGCCCGCGAGGATCGCGATGATAGCGATCACGACCAATAGTTCGATCAAGGTGAAGGCGTGTGCTCCCAGACGCCTCAGATTTGCGGGTGAAGGCCTCATAAATGAATCCCTGGCTAGGTGACAATTTCCTTAATGGACTCTCCGTGGACATCAGTCAACCGCCGGTCAATGCCATTGTGACGAACGGTCAATTGGGTGTGCTCAATTCCCAGGAGCCGCAGGATCGTTGCGTGAATGTCGTAAACTTGTGTGGGGGTGTTTCGATTCGCCGGTTTGTAACCCCATTCGTCGCTCGGACCGTGGGATACCCCGCCCTTGATGCCGCCGCCACACAACCAGTTGGTGAACACAAAGGGATTGTGGTCCCGGCCCTTGCCGCTTTGCGCGCACGGCATCCGCCCAAATTCAGTGGTCCACAAGACAATCGTGTCGTCGAGCAACCCCCGTTGCTTTAAGTCCATGATGAGGGCCGCGACGGGTTTCGCCATCCCGAGCGAAAGTGGGCCATGATCGCGGGCAATGTCTTCATGCGAATCCCAGTTGCGGCGAGGGAAGCTATTGTCATTGCCCGACCAAATCTGGATGAACCGAACGCCGCGCTCCAAGAGTCGACGTGCCGTCAGGCATTTCCGGCCCATGATGTCCGTTTCCTCAGGCACGTTGATCTCGGCCGGCCACTTCTTGGTGGACTGATCGATGCCGTACAGTTTCAGCATCGTTGGCGACTCTTTGGAGAGGTCGAGCGCTTCGGGCGCTGCGAGCTGCATTCGGGCAGCCAGTTCGTAGCTGCGAATCCGTGCCTCCAAGCGCGCATCACCTGGACGTTCCGTAGCGTGCTGTTCGTTCAAGCGTTCCAAAACGTCGAGCCCCGCCTGCTCGCTTGCGGAAGTGATGAATTCGGCCGACCTGGGCGGGAATAAATCCTCAATGGGATTTTCCGAGCCGACTCGCACCACAGTTCCCTGATGTTGACCGGACAAAAAAGCGGAGTCCCAATTTTTCGCGCCGTTCGACGGATATCCCCGGAGGTCCGGCATCACCACGAACGTCGGTAAGTTTTCGTTGAGTGAGCCGAGCCCGTAACTCACCCAGCAGCCCATGCCGGGAAATCCAGGTGTATTGAATCCGGTTGCTTGGAGCAACGTGGCCTGGCTGTGGACTCCGGTCTTCCCCACGAGATTGTGAATGAACGCAATTTCATCCACCACTGACCCAATGGGCGCGACGATTTCACTGAGCATCTTCCCGCTTTGCCCGTACGGCCGAAACTTCCAGGGCGAGGCAAACGTCGAACCGAGCCCGTCTTGGAAGAGTTCGACCGATTCTCCCGGATCCCATTTCTGACCATGCTGCTTTTCCAGAAGCGGTTTGTAGTCCCACATGTCCACGTGACTCGCGGCACCCGCCATGAAGAACTGGACGACTCGTTTGGCGCGCGGAGGATAAATCAGCGCCGAACTTGCTACTGAGTTGGCGGTCGCCGCCAACAGACCGTCGCGTCCAAACATCGAGGCCAACGCGACACCACCGAGGCCGCCCCCGGAGCGCCATAAAAACTCGCGCCGGTTCACCGGAGCCGACGCGCGTCGCCGATGCCAGGGGGAGGTGTTCTTCATTGGTGAGCTCGCGGCACCGGTCGCGCCCCCGTTCGACGTGATTGGACTGCCGCAGTGTTCATTTGTTGTTTGAGCGTCCAGTGAATGGATCAGCAAAAGAATCCTACACCACACTGACATTCTTGTCAGCGCCTTCGACACCAAGCCCAATAGTTTGGATGGCGTGTTGGTCGAGGTCTCGCTACACCCATCCGACGTGAACGAAGTCGTACGAGAAGTAATCGCGGTGGAAGGACTGGTGACCGACACCCAGGTCGCCGATTTAGTGACGCAATCGTGTCCCACTTCCGACTACCGAGGGAAGAAGGTGTTGCTCGTCATTCCCGATGGCACGCGCACGGCGCCCATTGGGCTGATGTTCCGTGAGTTGTTCGCGCAGCTCGGTCAAACGACGGCCGCATTGGATGTCTTGGTCGCGTTGGGGACCCATCCGCCCATGACCGAGGAAGCGATCTGTGGCCGGCTGGAGATCACTTTGGAGCAACGGCGGACCCAGTATGCCAAAGTCCGCTTCTTCAATCACGAGTGGGACAATCCAACCGCCCTACGACCTCTGGGCATTATCTCCGCCGAAGAGATTCGCCAGCTTTCGGGCGGGCTCTTTGCGATGGACGTGCCCGTCAGCATCAATGCCCGAATCTTCGATTACGACGAGGTGATGATCGTCGGGCCGGTATTTCCGCACGAAGTCGTGGGTATGAGCGGTGGTAACAAATACCTGTTCCCCGGAATCGGCGGCCCGGACTTGTTGAACTTTTTCCATTGGCTCGGCGCGGTCGTCACCAACGTCGCCATCATCGGGAATCCTCAGACTCCGGTCCGGGCGGTCGTGGATCGGGCGGGCGGAATGGTCAATGTCCCGAAAAAATGTTTCGCGCTCGTGGCCAAGGGCACGGGAGCCGTCGGCATCTTCGTGGGAACTCCCGAAGCTGCCTGGGCGCGCGCGGCGGCGTTGTCGGCAAAACATCACATCGTGTGGAAGGACCGTTCGTACGAGACAATCCTCTCCTGCGCGTCACCGATGTATGACGAGCTGTGGGTTGGCGCGAAGGCAATGTACAAGTTAGAGCCCGTCTTGGCCGACGGCGGTGAACTGATCATTTACGCGCCCCATTTGCGCGAAGTCAGTGTCGTGCATGGCCAGTTCATTCGGGAAGTAGGTTATCACTGCCGAGACTACTTCCTCAAACAATGGGACCGCTTCAAGCATCTCCCTTGGGGAACGCTGGCTCACTGCACTCACGTCTTCGGAGGGGGCACCTACGAGAATGGCGTCGAGACTCCGCGGGCGAAGGTCACACTAGCGACGGGAATTCCCGAGGCCGTCTGCCGGGAAATCAATTTGGGCTACCGAGATTTCCGGGGGATTCGTTTGCACGAGTACGCGAACCGCGAAGCGGAGGGCGTGTTGTTGGTGCCGAAGGCGGGTGAGCAGTTGTACAAGCGGCGGAGCTGACGGCCGGAACCGCTTGCAGAGAGCGAATATTCGATTGCGGAAAGGAAGCCGCGAGCGCCACCTTCAATCTTGAACCAAGAGGAACCATGGCAAAACTACCCATTAAGAATTTACCCAAGGAACTCACCGCTGTCCTTCGACAGGCCGAGGCGCTTTCGGCGGACGATCGGCTGATTTCGGCATTTCACGCCGCAGCTGACGACACACGCCTTCGCAGGAAGGCGTTGAACGATCCTGGCAACTATCTTGCAGAGCGCGGGATTGAGGTTCCCTCAGGATTGCACTTGCAGTTTGTGGAAGTTGAACTTCCGGGACGGCCGTATCCGATAGGGGATTTTTTCAACATCATCATGACGAAATGCCGATCGTACTGGGTGCGAGATAAAGGCGAAGACGGCAAGGTGGGAAAGTGGCAGTTGGTCACGGTCTGTTTCGGACTGGAGATTTTTCCGAAACGATGGCCCTGGGGTCCGGTCGTCTAGCCACGGTGTGCCTTCGCACGCGTTCGGCGCATCCGTGAGCCGACTGAATTCAGCAACGGCTGAAGACCGACCACTTGGTTGCACGGAGCCGGTCACTGATTGTTGTTTCTTCTTAGGGATTAGGCTTTGAACCGCTTGCTCGCGGGCGACTGAGCAATGACGATCAACGTCACATGAACGACACGATGCGGGTGGGGATTATTGGCGGCGGGCTCATGGGACGGGAAGCGGCCAGCGCCTTCGGACGTTGGTTTGTGCTCGAGAATTTTCCCGTGCGGGCCGAGCTCGTGGCGGTTTGCGATCTGCAGGACAAATTGTTGGAATGGTTCGGTCAGGTCCCGACGGTGAAACTCCGCACGAAGGATCACCGCGAATTGCTCGCGTCGGCCGACGTGGACGTCGTTTACGTGGCCGTTCCGCATAACCTCCACGAATCACTCTATCTCGACGTGTTGGCCGCCGGAAAGGACCTCTTGGCCGAGAAGCCGTTCGGTATCGATCTCGGCGCCGCTCGACGGATTCGCGACTCAGCGACCCAGTCGGGCCGGTTCGTGCGGTGCAGTTCAGAATTCCCATTTCTCCCCGGCGCCCAGCGGGTAATTCAATTCGCGCGTTCCGGAAAGTTGGGCCGGCTACTCGAGGTGCGATCCGGCTTCTGGCACTCGAGTGACCTCGATCCGACGAAGTCCGCAAACTGGAAACGGCAGGTGAAGTTTTGTGGTGAGATTGGAGTGATGGGTGATCTCGGGATGCATGTCGTCCACGTGCCGTTCCGCCTCGGCTGGACACCAACGAGGGTCTATTCTCAGTTACAAAAAGTGTATACCGAACGGCCAGACGGAAAGGGTGGCATGACGCTGTGCGATACCTGGGACAACGCGATGTTACATTGTGATCTGGCGGTCGACGGCCGCGACGTTCCGCTACGGTTGGAAATGAAACGGCTGGCACCCGGCGCCACCAACACCTGGTTCATTGAGATCCTCGGAACGGATGGCGGAGCCCGTTATTCGACCGCCGAGCCCAAGACCCTCTGGCTGTTTGAACGCCAAAAGGAGCAATTGTGGACTCGGATTGACCTCGGCTTTCAAACGCCGTTTCCGACGATTACGGGTGGGATTTTTGAACCTGGGTTTCCCGATTGCTTCCTGCAAATGTGGGCAGCCTACGCCGCGGAGCGCGCGGGAAAACTGGGTGATCGCTTTGGCTGCGTCACTCCCGACGAGGCGGTTCTCAGCCACGAGATTTTCGCCGCGGCCCTTGAGTCATATCGGACCCGGGCCGCGGCAGGAATCGCCCGCTGAGTGGATGGGTTAGGCGGTTTGGTCCTTGGCTGGCGCCGTTGAATCGATTCGACGGCATCCCACCAGGAAACTGGTAACCGCTGCCGTCCCGCTAAACCGGAGGTGGTTGATTTGCGCAGTTGATTTTCTTCTGAGTCTCCGGTCCAGCACAGCCAGACAACAACGGCTACCGCAGTTGAAATAGCGGTTTGAATGCCAAGCAAGGTTGATTTCAGAAATGCGAAATAGTCGACTGGAAGCGGCCCTCAGCCTGCCTGATACTCCCGCCGTGGGTCAGTCTGAACTCTTCCACGCTAGTGAGAGGGAGCCCCAGGTCCCGAGTGCCGAGGTGGCGTCCGCACCATCAAGCAAACCTCTCGCAGCGCGGATGCGGCCACGAACGTTGGCCGAGTTCGCAGGCCAGACTCATATCCTCGGACCCGGCCAGCTCCTCCGCCGCGCGATTGAAGCCGATCGTGTTCAGTCCCTCATCTTCTATGGACCCCCGGGCACCGGGAAAACGTCATTGGCGCAGATCATCGCCACCCATACCCGCGCCCGCTTCGAACGCCTCAGCGGGGTCGAATCCAACGTGGCCGACATGCG
>DLVS01000723.1:5164-6163 GCA_003445095.1 Verrucomicrobiales bacterium | reverse complement strand
GCGCTTCTCGTCGCCCAGGTCGATGAGGTCTTCGTTGAGAATACCGAGGATTCCGTTGAGTCCCCCGTAAATCTCCTCGATGCCCTCGTGACGACCTGCCTCGGTGATGACTCCAGCAATCGAGGCATTGATGACGGAAGTGGGCCCGCCTGATTGGGCCACCAACAAATTACCGATGAGTTCAGCCATAAGCGTAGAAAACGGGGCGCACCTTGCCCGGCGGTCGAAGGGACAGGCAAGCGGCGAATGCAATCGCTCGAAGAACACTTTGGTCTGATTTTGAGGTTTAAGGCCGTCCGCAGCCTTGAATTCCTGCACCGCTGGGCGCGCCGCTCTCCTGGTAGACCCTGAATTGCCACAGCACCGATTACAGGCCGTCGTGGTGGAACTTAGTCTTGGCCCTTTTCTTGCGGCCCGGCGCTTGTTTCCAGCGGCCAGGTCAGTAATCTGAGCGCCGATGTCTCAAGGCCTGCATCTATCGCAGCGGCTCTCGCAGCAGATGGTGCTCTCGCCGCAGCTCCAGCAATCGCTGGCACTGCTGCAAGCGCCCGTGCTTGAGCTTAAGGCAATGGTCGAACAGGAATTGCAGCAAAATCCCGTCCTCGAAGAAGCCCCGGCTCTGGAACCAGACGTCGACGAGCGCGAGGAACGAGCCAGTGCCGCCAGCTTGGCCGATCCCACCGAGCCGCCCCCAGACACTCAGTTCGATCCGGCGACCGAGGCCCCATCGTCGGAACCGGTGGACCAGTTCGACGCCGACTTACAACGAGTTCTGCAGTTGGATCAGGAGTGGCGAGATTACTTTAGCAGCGCCAATAGTCCGTCTCGAGCGAGCCCCGAGGAAGAGGAACGTCGCCAGTTTGCTCTGGATTCAATGACCACCGAGACGTCCTTGCAGGAGGAATTGCTCGACCAGGTCCGAACCGCCGAGATTGACGAGCGCCAGCAGCAGGTGGCGGAGCTCGTGGTGGGCAACATTGACGACAACGGATTCTTGCA
>DLVS01000723.1:0-4960 GCA_003445095.1 Verrucomicrobiales bacterium | reverse complement strand
TCTTCCATTCCCGAGTTGTCGTTTTCGACGGGCATCCCGGCCGAGGAACTCGAGGCGGCTCTCAAACTTGTTCAGTCATTTCAGCCCCCTGGGGTCGGGGCCCGCGATCTCCGCGAATGTCTCTTGCTACAGTTGGAGCAGTCCGGCCGCCAGAATTCGATCGAATACCAAGTCGTGCGCGATCACATGGACGCTCTGGGTAAACGGCGTTTCCCGGAAATTGCCCGCGTGCTGGGTATTTCACCCGCAGAAGCACAAACCGTCGGCGCGAATATTGCCCAACTGGATCCCCGACCCGGCCGAAGTTTTTCGTCGGAACCCGAGCAATACATCGTTCCCGAAATCATCGTGACTCGAACGTCGAGCGGTGAGTTCTCGGTGACCACCACTAACGATTACCTCCCGCATGTTCGAATCAGCAACACCTACAAAGATTTGCTCTCCAACGCGGAGACGACTCCCGAAGTGCGGGAGTACATCCGTGAAAAAATCAAAGCCGGGAAGTTTCTGATCAAGAGCTTGCATCAACGTCAGAGTACGATTTTAAACATCGCCCAAGAAATCGTGAAGCGGCAGCGAGATTTCATGGAACACGGGGTTACGCAGCTTCGACCGATGACGATGCTGCAGGTCGCTGAGGTGGTGGGAGTTCATGAAACCACGGTGAGCCGCGCGGTTTCGGGCAAGTTCATGGCGACTCCCCAAGGCGTCTTCGAGTTGAAGTATTTCTTTACCTCAGGGCTGGCGACCTCCAATGGGGAAACGGTCTCCAACAAGAGTGTGAAAACAGCGCTGACGGACCTGATCACCAATGAACCCAAAGGCGCTCCGCTTTCGGACGAAGAACTGGTCGCGCGCTTGAAAGAACAAGGGATCATTATCGCCCGCCGCACTGTGGCGAAATATCGCTCAGAACTCCGCGTGCTCCCGAGCCATTTACGGAAGGTGTATTGAGGGAGTACCTACGGCTCGAACGCCGCTGGGCCATACAACGTTCTTCGTTTACACGGCCACGCTTCAAGGGGGGGGAAAGGGTGTGGTCGAATTCTCTGTGCGGGCCAGGTTCGAGCCACGGGCTGGCGGATACCGAGACAACGTGCCTCATCGAATCCTTGGCCGCGGGGGCGATCGTCTGGAAAATTGGCCCCGTGACGGGCCTTTGGAGTGAGCTCCTCGAAGCGGCGCAAGACGAGGTTCAACAGACCATTCGCGCGCTACCGGACGATCTTCGCCACCACGCCGCCGGGCTTGCGATCACGTACGAGTCGTTTCCTGGCCAGGCCTTGTTGGACGACGGATGGGACCACGATCTGTTGGGAATGTTTATTGGTGATCCCATTGATGGCCCAGAAATGTCCGGCGCGCCTCGCCAGATCCAATTGTTCCTCGAAAACCTCTGGGACGCTGCCGCCGGAGATCGCGAACGATTTCGGGAAGAAGTCCGCATTACCCTGCTCCATGAGTTTGGCCACTATCTGGGTCTAGAAGAGGACGATATGGAGGAGCGCGGGTTGCTTTAGCCAAGTCGGAAGAAATTGGCGGCTCGCAGGAGTCTTTCCTCGCGGAACCTTCAGCGCGGGCAGACTTACTGAGAAACTCCTCCCTCGCGATTCCGAGAATTCATCGCGGAAGAGCGGTCCGACGCGCGAAATAAAGAGCACTGGCCAACAAACACGCAAACCCCAGAGCCGACATGAACCAAGTGAAGCTCGCAAAAAAGCCCAGCCGCGACACCGAGCCGGCCGCCAAGTCTTTGTAGAGTTGCACGCCCACCGAACCTGTATAGCCAATGGCATCGGCTAAATAGATGGCGAATACCGCGGTGCCCACCACGCGAGTAGAGGCGATCAGCCGGTCAAAGAGCACCGAGCCGTAGGGCACGTAGGCCAGATACGAACCCAAGCCGGTCAATGTCATCCACCAGAAGCCGCTGATGAGTTTGGCCTGCCACAGGGCCGTAGAAAGCCCCAGCAACAACGCGCCACCTGCCATTATGCCAAACGCACACAGGAGGCCGTGGCGATTGTCCTTCACCCAATTGAGCATGGCCAGCACTCCCATAACGCCAAACATCACAATCGTCTCGGCGCGGGAAATGATCGTGCGATTGTCTTTATATGGGTAACCCAAACCATCGAAAATCTCGACCTGGTAGTTGTCCCTAAAATCGCGATAGGCCGTCAGAAAAAAGTACGCCACGCAGAGAAAAATCAGGCCGAAGGCAAACTGTTTAACAAAGGCCAGACGGTCGGCACCCCGCATGGGCTCGCGTTCCACCCGGGCGGCCACGTCGGCCTGACTGGGCCGCGGGAGCTGATTGAGCAACCAGACGGAACCGAGGAAAATGGGGAGAAAGTGGAACCCCGCCACGGCCGGCATCCAACCTTCACTGACTTGGCCCACCGCGCGACTCAGGGCCGCCCCGATCAGCGGTACCGTCGCCCACCAATTGGCCACCGCCCCATCCATGAGCGCCCGACCGAAATCCTTCACCACGCCGCTCGCGATAATGAAGGACAGGCTGAGTCCGGCGAGCAGGAGTTCCGAAGTTTGACGCCCCTCAAGGTACCAAACCACCAGCCCCCAAATCATTCCGAGCGGCAGCCCGTTAAGAAAAATCGCCACGACCTTCCAGTCGTTGGGTAGCAGTCCAAAGAGCACCAGTGCCGTTTGCGCAAACGCGACGAGTCCGACTAGCAGGGAGGCGCGGCGCGCCGGTGTGACTTCGGAGCAAACCTTGATACCGATGTATTTGGACAAGGCGTAACCGATGATTTGACTGACCACGAGCGCCGTTTTGAGGGCGATGTGGCTGCCCAAGAAGAACTGGTCGTGAAACGTCGCGGCGGCGAACGGTTTCCGAAACGCGTACATCGCGAAGTAGGTGGAGAACGCGGCGGCGACTGCGACCGCGACGAACACCGACGTCGGCGCGCGCTCCAGCACCCGAGTGAGCACCGACGGCGGAGGTGAGAGCGCGGAAGTAGGCGGCATGCCGTCGCGAGCAAACCCGTTTCCCCTAACTCGCCGCAAGTCGGCAGTCGTTACGATGGATGGAAATGTGTTCTAAGAATGTCTCTATGCCTGGCGTCTCGTCGACCCTTCGGTATTCCAAAGTCGTCGCGGCCGGTCCCGCCTTCGCCGGGCGTTGGTACTGGGCTCCGTCGCCGCACTGCAAAATTTTCGCACTCAAGAGGGAACAGCCGTCGCGCTTTTCAGAATTCCCTTCCGCCTCGGAGTCCTGCGGCGTTGAATCCCGGTCGCATGGATCCGCTCCTCAAATTGCTGGCTTCGGACGCTTCACTGTCCGCTTCTCAGTTGGCCGCGTTGCTTGACTTGTCCGAGGCCGACGTGCGTTCTCAAATCAAACAGGCCGAGCAGAGCCGAATGATCCTCGGCTATCGGGCGGTTCTGAATGAGGAGAAACTGGGCCGCGACCTGGTGCGTGCGGTCATCGAGGTAAAGATCACGCCTGAACGGGGCGGCGGTTTCGACAAGCTCGCGGAGCGGATCGCCAAGTATGCCGAAGTGCGTTCCTGCCATTTGATGTCGGGCGGTTACGATCTTCTCGTCGAAGTCGAAGGGAGCAACCTGCGCGAGGTTGCGGCGTTCGTGTCGGAGAAGCTGTCGACGATTCAAGGCGTGCTTTCTACAGCGACGCATTTCGTGCTGCGAGCTTACAAAGAGCAGGGCGTTATGATGGCCGACGCACCGGCGGACGAACGACTAGCGGTCGCGCCGTGAGAGGCAGGTTCCTGCCTGATCTCGTTCCCAGGGGATTCCAAGCCGCACCTCCGCTCCTGCGATTCCCCGATTCGTTTTGGCCAGAGCTCGATCGCGTCGGTGAATGAACTCCGGCGCTCGCCACCAAACTAAGCGTCGAATACTCTCAGACATGCATCCTACACTCCGTACCCTTCTCCTTATCTCCTTCGTTTTGTCTGGCTGCGCCACGAAACCGCCCCAACCCGTCGCCCGCCCCCTTTTCAACGGTCACAACCTGGCCGGGTGGGTGGTCATGTTCGGCGGAGAATGGACTGTTGCGGACGGCGTCATTGTTGGGCGCAACGGCGTCGATTGGTCCACCAATCCCGAAAAAAGTGGCTCCTGGCTGCGAACGGATCGGGAGTACGGTGATTTTATCTTGGAGTTGGAATACGCCATCAACGCCAAGGGTAATAGCGGCATTTTCCTGCGGTCGGCGCTCGAGAAGAATCCGGCGTTTACCGGCAACGAAATGCAAATCTTGGACGACCGTCATCTCGCTAAACCGGAGATTTGGAGCACCGGTGCGCTCTATGACGTCGTCGCCGCCTCCAAAGTGATGTCGAAACCCGCCGGGGAATGGAATCAGGTCCGGATCGAAGCGCGGGGGCTACGGGTAAACATTTGGTTGAACGGCGAACAGATTCTCCGCGAGGCCCCGCTTCGATCTACTCGCGGCTATCTCGGACTTCAGAATCATGACGACAAGTCGGTCGTTCAGTTTCGAAACATCCGGCTGACTGAACTTCGGTAAGCGTCCGGTTGGGGCAAGGGAAGGGTCAAGAAGCTCAGACGAAGCGAAGTGCTGCCCGGCCCCGCGAAGAGCCTGGGGCAGGAAAACCGCTCGTCGGATCGATGAAACGCAACCGTTGTCTCGAACCCTACGGTTCGGGTTGAAAGCGGTGAATTCTACGGTTCCGAAGCGCGCCATTTCTTGATAAGAGTTGGTGAAATTATCCTAGACGGCCGGAACGCGACTATGGACTCATCGGGCACTCCCCATGGTTGTTCGACGTCTCGGAAGCGTCGTCCATAAAGGCCTATCTACAGGCTTCACTGGTCGCCGCTCCGCCC
This sequence comes from Verrucomicrobiales bacterium, assembly GCA_003445095.1. Taxonomy (GTDB): domain Bacteria; phylum Verrucomicrobiota; class Verrucomicrobiia; order Limisphaerales; family UBA9464; genus UBA9464. The sequence continues at coordinate 121 of DLVS01000723.1, read as the reverse complement.
GCCGTCGAGCCAATGGGCGCAATTCTAATACACTCCCACGATGCACCCAATCCATTCCCCGATATTTGCGCGGCGTTCCCTGGCCGTGCTGCTCGCCAGCCTGCTGGTCGCCGTCCTGACT
>DLVS01000143.1 GCA_003445095.1 Verrucomicrobiales bacterium | reverse complement strand
ATCACCCCGTTCTCTTGCACGAAGGTCGTGTTCTCACCTCCGCCGTCGCCCGCAGGCCAACCTCCATCATCCTTCCCGACGGCCCAAGGATAAACCGGCGCGGGGATGACCTCGGTCTCCTGATTCAGCTGGACGTAATCAATCCCCATCCAATTACCGCCGCCATCGTTATTGTAGTTAATCCCTCGAAGACTGACGATGTTGTCAATGCCAGGCCCAACTTCTGCATTAACACTCTCCAAGGTGAATTGGGGCGTAATGAAGTCTCGATCGAGTTGAGGGCCGCGAATCAGAATTTCCGGCTGGACCAGGACGCCGTTGAAATAGACTTCGATGCCGTAACGGGTGTCCGGTTGGCCGTCATGAAGATTAAAGATATCGAAGGTGATCGATAAACGATCGGTGGCCTTGAGAGTGTCTGGAAGATTGAAGTGATAGCGGAGATCATTATCGCCTCCGGCAAAAGCGCGCTCGGCCGCTTCTTCGTCGACGGACACAACACCGACGGGTTCGTATTCGCCATTGCCTGCGATGACGGTCGAAAAGACGCCGGCAAAATAGTAATCGTTATCAGCACCTTGAGGCGCAGTTATGCTGGTGGGGCTACCGGGCAGAGGGTTGATCACGCCATTCTCCTGAACAAAACTGGTGTTGGGGCCGCCCGATCCATCTGGGCTCGCTGGCCATCCATTGTCGTCGACACCCACCGTCCACAAGAGTTGCGCGTAGGAAGATGTTGCAGAAAATAGGAGGCCCAGCAACGAGGACAGCCGAAAGACCCTCGTGGAGAACATATAAGTGACCGTCCGCGACCCGTCTCGACGCAGTCAAACAAAAAGTGATGGTAAGCGGCAATTTAGGGAGGAACCGGCCGCATTGTCCCTTCTGTACCGCCGAAAGCGGGGTGAACCACGGAGGAACACAATTCACCCGAATGAATCGATCAAGTCGCCGCCGCACGCACCGCGAATTCTCCAACCTAACCGATAGGCTCTCGCGGGCCTTATCGCTCGGTTACCCACAGGCGCAGGTAAATCGGAGTCTCGCCGACAAACGGTGGTTTCAGAGTTTGTGTGACCAGGATTCGACCGTCCCCTAGGAATTGAACTGTCGCGGGTTCGAGGTAGGGGGATGCGCTCTGCCACATAGTCATATCGGCGGAGAAGAAAACCTCAATCCTGGCCTGTTCCGCGCCGATGCTCTGCGGATACCTGAATTCAAGCCGCGGGTCTCCTCCCAAGGGATCGGGCTGGAAGGTTAAGGCGGGTAGAAGGACAGACCCGCCTAGATCCGTTCCCAACGCATAATCGATCAGGTCGGGTTCGCCATTTCCATTGGCGTCACCCAGAGGATCGGCTGGAAACGGTATTGCATCATTCCCTCCGGGGCTTCCTCCCGGAAGTACGCTAGGACGCCAATTCGCGGCGAGATCAGGATTGGGATTGGTCTGGGGCGCGATCAGCACGAGACTGTACCCAGTCCCGTCGGTGCCGGCCGGCCAGGGAGCGGAGTCGCTATAGGTAAATTCCCGAATCGTTCGGTTGTCCGCATCTTCGAGCTTTATCTGTTCGCCGCTGTTGCTGAGCGCGCTGTCCTCCGCGAAAACGCCTGCCACCGGTAGGCCCGCTCCATAGGCTCGCTGGAAAGCCTGTTGATCGCGGACCACCAGTGCCCGACCGCCCGGGGGCAATGAGGTGATGGCACTCCCGGTAAAGTCGAAAGCCACACCCTGAGTGAAGCGTACCCCGGCCAAATCCAACGTCGTCGCACTGCTGATGTTCAATAGCCCGATAAACTCAGCCAGTCCGTCGCCACTCGGGTGGTACATCAGTTCGTCGATGACCAGATAACGTTGGGCGTCCGTGGGCTGACTGGGATAGGTGAATGTGTTGTTGGTGGCGCCCGAGGAATCAATCAGGAGGATCGTTTCACCAAGGCTGGAGAGATGGCCGTGATACCCGCCCTGGACGAAGAGGCCGGATCCACCCTTGGGTGCGACCGGTCGAGCCCGGAAGGCGGCCACGTTCGGACAAACGTAGAGGGTGCCATTTGCCGGGATGACGGTTCCGCCCAGGAACTTATGTTCCACTCCGCCGATCAACTTCCAATCGGAGATGTCCACCGCGATGGCGTTAGGATTGAGAAGTTGGAGGAATTCAGCGTCTTGGTTTCCCGACGCAGGGCTGACGTCGATTTCACCGAAATTGATGATCGGCTCGACAAGCTCAGTGGCACTGGTGGTGGCGCCATAGAGCTCTGGCACGATGATCATATCACTACTGGTGACGCTGTCGTTAAGCCCTTGAATCGCCAAGACGTTCCGCCCGGCCCGTAGACTCCCTTTCTTGTTCGTGACATCAAAAACCGTGAACGTCGTCGCACTGGCTTCGTGTTGCGCGGACGCGGCGGAATTCCATTGCGGCGAGGTCGGCGAATTCGCCGATGCTAGGACCGTTCCATTTAGAAAGGCGACGAACCCGTCATCAAATTTCATGCGTAATTCCAAATGCTCGAAGTCCGCCGGATTCGTCACGTTGAACTCAAGGCGAATGTAAACGCTGGTGCTGTTCCGCATCGGGGTATCCACGTTGACGCCAATCAGAGATTCATAACCCGAGTCCCGTTCGTAGCCGACCCCAGTGATTCCACTAATCCAGCCGGTGGTATCGAATGGTTCCCGCGACGGAATGCCAATCCAAGTCACACCCAGATTGTTATTCGTGGGTACGAACACCTTCGCGGCCATTCCAGCCAAGACGAACGGGGTGTAAGTCAATGTCGTCCGTGCCGCCTGGGGCAGGGGAATCTCGCCGCCTTTACCAACAATCTGAGTATTGTAGATGAATCTTCGGCGAGCCGGGAGATACTCGGATTTCCACCTATGAATCGCCTCGGCCATTGTTTCAACGGCGGCACTGGTGTTGGAGAACGGCACGACAGTTCCGCCCTGCAACCAGGATCCCCATTTCTCAAAATCTCGCCGGGCGTCCGAGGGTACGATTGAAGGCGGATCGATAAGCGCGGACTGCTCATTCAGCCGTCGTTCGTAGTATAATTCGTTCTCGGAGGTTCCCGAGGCCGGAATCGGCTGGAGGAAACGATCCGACAATGTCCGGATGCGCCGCATGATCATCGAGCGCAAGGCGGGGTCGGCGAAGAGTTGGGCGACCAACCGGATGGCCGTGCCGTTGACCACAAATCCATCCGTGTAGAGGGCGTTGTCGAAGTAGGTGTTCTGCGTGTTCCAGACGCGGCCGTGCGAGAGATCTAGATCCCACGGTAGGATCGCCCATTCGTCGGAGCGCCCGGTATCCCGATACGCATACCAGTTTTTGGCATGCATATCGATGTTCCGGATCACCGAGCTGGCTGCAAGCATGTTGACGCACCGCGGGATGTCGATGTTGTCGTAAAGGAACGTCCGTAGCGCCGGGCCGGTCCGATCGAGTCCGTCGATCAGCCCCTGGAGGTCCCGGTTGTTTTCGAAGGTGCGATTCTTCTTCTCAACCCCCGTGGTCCCAGTGTCTCCGGCATCCTTGTTCAGGGTGTTGGCGTAGACCTTGTAGAGGGCTCCATCTTTGTTTAGCCCGGCACGTTCCAGATAGAGGTCGTCGGCGTCCTCCACGAAATCTGCCGTGCTAAAAAAGCTCCCGTTCTGTTCGACGCGCACCGTGAACGCAAAGTGGGCCGGCACGCCCGATTCGCGCATCACTTCATAGGCCAACACATGACGCACCTTCGACTTGTCGGCCCAGTTGGTGAGGAGATCGATATCGGCGACGCGCGGAGCGTTGGTGCCCCAACGAAATCGGTGAGGGCGATTGAAATCAATGTTGTAGCTTTTCTTGGGAAATCCGGAGGACGACTGGCCATGCAGACTGAACAGCACATTATCATAGAATTCCCCGTCGTAATAAACCGAGCCGCGCGCGCCGGCCGAGGAATTCGCGCCATTGGGATTGCTCGTGAACCAATGTAAAATTGGCAGCAGCGACTGGGTTTCTGGATCCACCGAAACCGTACCGAAATACTGCGGGGAGTCGCGCGGCGCACGAAAGGCCGGTTCCTTGGTTTCCGTCGCCTTGCTGTCGGTGGCGGTAAGCCGCCACCGAGTCATTTCACCTGGTCCAAACGCGCTGGCTGGAATGGTCGCTGTCCAGATCCCATCACCAGCAAGCAGATCGCTGCCGGCGCCGTCGTCTCGCATGAAGACCTTGGTTTCGCTGTCGAACATTCGGCGGTAATAGAGGTTAACCGAGGTGACGGGATCGTTGACCGCCCGGACCGCCGCCGAAACGGTCAGCGGTCCGGTGATGGGCTGCGGCGGGTCTTTAACGATTAAATCAATCACCGGCCCGGCTCGGCTTCCAGCCGGGTTCGCGGCGCCCGGCGTGGGCGTGGAAT
>DLVS01000639.1 GCA_003445095.1 Verrucomicrobiales bacterium | reverse complement strand
GATCGTATCGTGATTGCCGCTGGACTTGGCGTGGGCCGCCTTTTGTTCTGACCGCCATTTGCGCCAAGCGGCCCGTTGTTTCGCGGAAACCTTTGGGCCGCGTTCCAAGCCATTTTTAGTGGCAAACTCCATTGCGCCTTCTCCAACCAACAACACGTGCGGGGTCGTCTCCATTACCCGGCGAGCGATACTGATGGGATGGGCAAAACCCTCGACCGCCGCGACGGCACCAGCTTTGTGCCCGGGGCCCGACATGATGCACGCATCCAGTTGAACGACTCCGGCGGCATTGGGAATTCCCGCCAGCCCAACACTGGGATTGTTGGGGTCCGACTCGGTAACTCGAATTCCTTGTTCCACTGCGTCGAGGCCCGAGCCGCCTCGGCGAAGCGTCGCCAGCGCCTCCTCATTGGCCGGCTTGCCGAAGGGCCAGGTAGAAACAATCACCGGGGGTGTCGAGGAAAGCTCGGCCGCGTTTGGCGTGGTCGCCGCGAGCCCTCGCCGAGTAAGCGCCGCTCCGGCCAAGGTCGCGGTAGTTCGGGCCAAAAACTGGCGGCGCGGAAGGGTGGACATGTCCGCAGAAGAGTGAGGCGCATCACCAACGGGTCAATCCCACGATTCCCGATTCAGTGCCGGCCGTGGTTGGGCGGCGAATCGGTTCGAGGGTTTGGCCTCAATCATCTGAACCGCTGAGCGGAGGTGGCGCTCGTAATTTCATGTAAATCCAAGTCTCCAGGGGACGCAGGGGCCGCAGCCATTTATAGAACGGCGAATACAGCAGCCTCAGCCGGACGAGCGACAGCAGCATGTTCAGCGAGGTTCGGAAATTGAACACCACGTGAGACCCCGTTTGATCGTGCCATTCGGTCGGGTGTTCTTTGACGCTGAATCCGGCGCGCTTAAGTGAGTAGAGGAGGTTGACGTCGAACGCCAAATCGGCCAGTCGGAGTTGAGGATGGACCGCTTCAGCGGCAGTCCAGAGCATTACTTTGGCTCCGCATTGAGTGTCCTTGATCCCCATCCAAAAGAACCCTTCGACGAACAAATGAAAGAGCCGGCTGGCGAACCGACGCTTCTGCGGCTGCGCGTGAGTGACCAAAGCCCCGGGCAGCCAGCGAGAGCCGATGACGCAATCCGCGGTTCCCGGTCGGCAGCGAGCGACGAGGTCGAGAAACGCGGCCGGCGGAGTCGCGCCATCGGCGTCCACGTAGCCGATCAAATCAGCCCTGGGCGCGCGTTTCAGGCCCTCGATGATTGCGCCTCCTTTACCGATGGGCGCCGGAATGTCCAGGTGCCGGATATTGGGGTACTGGCGTTCCGCTGCCTCCACGACACCCAGGGTGTTGTCACGGCAGCCATTGAGCACGACCAGGACATGACATTCTCCGCGGTAATGGGCGCGAAAATGCTCGGCGTACGCCGTGAGGACCGGACCAATACGGCGCTCCTCATTATAAGCCGGGATCAGAATCAGCAGACTGGGGTCCGAGGTGATCAAGCGGAACGCAATCTTAGCGAGATCAGGGTCCTGGATCCAAGATGCAATGCTCTAGTCGCGGTGTGCCTGACCAGGTCCTGAGGCTTTTGGGAGGACGATTTGCTCGATCAGGGCGAGGCGGGATCCGGCGAGTTCCAACTCAAGTTCCCACAACGCTGGGCTTGGTCCTTCACTCAGCAATCGCCACACTCAAACGGATGGCAGTCATCGAAGTCTCGGGCCTCACCAAGTCGTTTCGAAGCGCCCGGAAGGCACCCGGACTCGGCGGCGCCTTCCGCGGATTGTTCCGTCGCGAGTACCAGACGGTGACCGCGGTTAAAGATATCAGTTTTCGAATTGAAGAAGGCGAGTTCGTCGGGTTTCTCGGTCCGAACGGCGCCGGCAAGACGACCACGCTGAAGATGCTGGCGGGCCTAGTTTTTCCGACGACGGGGACTGCCAGCGTGTTGGGCTACATCCCGTGGAAACGCGAGGATGGCTATCGACGCCAGTTCGCGCTGCTTTTGGGGCAGAAGAATCAATTGTGGTGGGATTTGCCGGCGCGGGAATCCCTGGAGCTAAACGCTCGCATTTACGGTCTACCAACGAGCGAATTTCAGCGGACGGTGGACGAATTGAGTGAGCTCTTGAACGTCAAAGACAAACTCGCCACCGCGGTTCGGGAGCTGTCGCTGGGCGAGCGCATGAAATGCGAGCTCATCGCCGCTTTGTTGCATCGACCCAAAGTCTTGTTTCTCGATGAGCCTACCATCGGGCTCGATGTCGTATCGTCCCGGGTCGTGCGCGATTTCCTCCGCCGCCATAACCGAACCCGCCGGACCACCATCGTACTCACCAGCCACTACATGGCCGACATCCAGGAATTGTGCGAACGGGTCATCATCATTGATCACGGAACTATTTTCTTTGATGGACGGCTCGACGAAATTCTCGGTCGGTTTGCCGGACACAAGATCGTTACGCTCCGCTTCGACCGCGCCGATCAGTGCGACGGATGCGATCCGACGCGCTTCGGGGAAATTATCGAACGCACTCCCGACGGGTTGAAGCTAAAGGTCCCACGGGATCGGGTCATCGCTTCCGTCAAAGCCCTCTTAGACGAACTTCCCGTCAAAGACTTCGCCGTCGAAGAAGTACCCATTGAAGATATCATTCGTCAGGTGTTTCAACGCGACGAAACCAGTAAGCCGGAACCTGAGGTTGTGCCGTCAATGAGAGATTGAGGAAAATCATGGGGTAGCGGCGGTGGAGGAGGCGCGCTGTTTGAGGCGGGCGGCGAGGTAGAGGTGTTCTTGGTAAGGGGTCCGGGATTGCCAGCACTTCCAGAGGATGCGTTGCCATTCGAACAACTCCGGACTGCCACGCACACGGCCCGTGCGGCGCGCCAAAAACGGAATTCCCGAGGTTGACGGTAGCGGGGGAATTTCGAAACCCTAAGCCATGATTAGCCGTAGTTGGGCGGTTGGCTTGATCGCGGGGCTCTTGCTCGTGGCCGTACCTCGAGTCCGCGCCGACGTCTATCGCGTAGGAGACCAATTCGGCGGATTCAAAGGGGTGGATCAACACGGGAAGGAGTTCGTGTTTGAGCCCGGAAGTTGGCGCTTCATCATTTTTGAGACTCCCGGAGAAAGCGGCGAGGCGGCGCCACCCAAGGACCCCGAATGGTTTGATAAGAATCGCGCGGTCATGATGGTCAACATCAGCGAATTCTCATCATTCAAGAAGCGAATCGCGCGAGGCCGCCTGGAATCCAAACCGTTTCGTCTGATCGTTATCGATGATAAGGACCTCGCGGGCCGGTTTCCACGTCAGCAAGGCAAGTTTACGGTTCTCCAGTTGGACGACAAAGGTGTGATCACGGCCATTTCCCATCCCGCTCCGGGGAAGGAACTACAAGCGTTGATTGCCCCTGAGACTAAGTAGGCGAAACGTGGATCTTGGGGCGTCGTTGTACAAAGAAGGGTGCCCGTCCTCCCCACCGCGGCTACGAGGTTATGGTAAGAGAAGATGGTTTCACGAAGTCCTCATCCTCCCTCCGGACACCATGAACTTCGTAGGAGTTGACGTCAGGAGACTCGATCTCGATCCCAGGCATCTGTTCGCGCGACGGGGCAAAAGAAGTCGACGTCTCGTGACCCGGTCCCCCTTCGTTCACGGGGAGGAAACCTCCCGAATCCGGACGTGAATCAAGGCCATGAACTTGGTAGGGCGGCGACGCTGCGGCGATTCATGCTTGAAATGCAGATCGCCCGGCGATTTTTGGTCCGCCGGTCCGCCACTTTGTGTCTGATCCTCGCATTGGCCTGCACGTCGTGCCTGGTAGGGCCCGACTATAAGACTCCGTCGTCCACGGTCGCGCCCCAATGGTCGTACCTTCCGACCAATCTCCCTCCCACCAACGCCACCGCCCAAGTGGCCGATGCCTATTGGTGGAAGTCGCTCAACGACCCGGTGCTCAATGACCTGATCGACCTTGCCTATCGCAACAATCCGACTCTGCAGGCCACCGGCGTCAGCGTCCTCCAGGCGCGCGCCCAACTCAATCAATCCATCGGTAACCTCTTTCCGCAGCAGCAGGGCGTGTCCGCTTCCGTCACCGGCTATCGACAGAGCGGCCCCGAGTCGACCCTCAATCCTTTCGTTTCGAGCGGATTTGCGAGGGACACGCTATTGTTTTCCGCGTCATGGGAGTTGGATTTTTGGGGCAAATATCGAAGAACGATCCAATCGGATCGGGCCTCCTTCTTGGGAACAATCGCTTCCTATGATGACGCTCTCGTTACGCTCATCGCTGATGTTGCTAACAGTTATGTCAACATTAGGACTCTCCAAGAGCGGATTCGGGTAGCGCAGGAGAACGCGGATTCGCAGCGAGAGAGTCTCCGGGTAGCGACCGTCCAGTTCAACGCGGGCGAGACCACCGAGCTCGATGTGCAACAAGCGGCTTCGGTCTTCCAACAAACCGCGGCCCAAGTTCCCCGCCTGCAAAATTCGTTGAATCAAGCCAAGGCCGGCCTCGCCGTGCAATTGGGCACCACGGCCGATCAAGTGGACCAGCACCTCAAAGGACCCGGGAACATTCCTTCGGTGCCGCCGGATATCGCCGTGGGGATTCCAAAGGATCTCTTGCGGCGGCGGCCGGATGTGCGAGCGGCTGGGTTCGCGGCCGCGGCCCAGTCAGCTCTGATCGGTGTGGCTAGGGCCAACATGTATCCCGCGTTTTCGATCAATGGCGCATTTGGGTTCACGTCCAACAGTGAACGCAATAACTCCCTGGCCGACATGTTCATGTGGCAAAGTCGGGCCGCGGAGGCCGGCGCCTCGGTGGTCTGGCCTGTCTTTAACTACGGGCGTCTGATTAACGAGGTGAGAGTGCAAGACGCTGTATTTCAACAAGCAGTACTCAACTATCAGAACACGGTCTTGGCCGCTCAAGCAGACGTCGAGAATGGCATCTCGTTCTTTTACACCGAGCAACAGGCGTTGACCAATCTAGTCGCAGCGGCCACCGCCGCCCGTCGGTCGACGCAGTTGTCTATGATTCAGTACAAGTCGGGCGAAGCTGACTTCACGACGGTCCTCACTTCTGAGCAGACTCAGTTGAGTGCGGAAGACTCGGTGGCGAGTTCCCAGGGAAACGTGGTGCTCGCGTTGATATCGATCTATCGCTCGCTGGGTGGAGGCTGGGAGATCCGACAAGGTCATGACGTGGTTTCTGACGAAGTGAAGGCCGAGATGGCCCGACGAACAAACTGGGGAAAAATGCTAGAGCCTCAGAACCACCTCCCGCCAATGTCGCCTGAGGAAACTCCATAGCCGCAGCCTGGCAGTAAAACCGCTAATCTTCGCTTATTCTCGCTCATGAAACCGTTTCCGTCAGTGAGTTCGTCGGCGGCGAGTTGGCTCGGCGCCTTGTTGCTGATGTTGGTCGCAATGGGTTGCCGGAGGTCGGCCCCGTCGGTGTCCTCGCCGCCTTCGCCGGTGACGGTGATGCACCCGATCAAGGAGTCAGTCACTGAGTCGCTCGATCTGACGGGAACCGTTTCCGCTTCGAAAAGTGTTAACCTGGTTGCGCGAGTTTCCGGATTCCTCGAATCGGTGAATTTCGCGGACGGCTCTTATGTGGAGCCAGACCAACTGCTATTCGTCATCGAACCAGAACCCTACAAACAACAACTCGCCCTCAACGAAGCTGTGCTGGTTCAGGCACAAGCAGAATATGAGCGACAACTGGACCTGATCCGACAGAACGCGACTTCTAAATCGAGCGTCGAAAAACAACTAAGCGCTCGGGACCAAGCCAAAGCCCAAGTTGAGATGGCGAAGATTAACTTGGGCTATACCCAAGTGAAGGCCCCGTTTGCCGGACGTATTGGGGCGCGGCAAGTGGACCCGGGCAATCTCGTCGGCGCAGGTTCCGCCACGCTTCTCGCCACGCTAGAGCAACTGCGGCCCATCTACGTGAACTTCAATCTTAACGAACGAGACGCACTCCATCTGCGCGACGAAATGCGACGCTTAGGATTGGGTATTAAAGCGGGCGTTGGCAGCGCGCCGGTGTTGGTCGGTCTGAACAACGAGGTGGGCTATCCCCACAAAGGTGTCCTCGATTTTGCGGATAACGATGTGAGTAGTTCGACGGGAACCATCGCCCTGCGGGCGGTATTCACGAATGACGACCGGGTGATGTTTCCAGGACTGTTTGCTCGTGTGCGCATTCCGCTCGGCGACCCAAAGCCGATGTTGGTCGTGCCCCAGAGCTCAATTGGGAGTGATCAACAGGGCGACTACGTGTATGTGATCGAACCAGGTGATGTGGTCGCACGACGGGCCGTGGACAAGGGACCGCTAGCGGCGAACGGGCGTGCAATACGCAGCGGTCTAACAGAGGCGGATCGAGTGATCGTAAATGGGCTCTTGAACGCCCGGCCGGGAGAGAGGGTGACGGTAACGGAATCACCGACCGCGTCGCCGCCGCCGAAGCCCTGATCCGCGGGCGCCTTTCTTCTAGGTTCAATGCTCGCCCGCTTCTTCATCGAGCGCCCTGTACTCGCGAATGTCATCGCGTGCGTCACCATCCTGCTTGGCTTCGTCGCGCTGCGGGTCCTGCCGGTGGCGGAACATCCACCGATCACCCCGCCGACCGTTCAAGTCACGACAACCTACCCGGGTGCGAGCGCGAAAACCTTGGTTGAAACAGTCGCCCTCCCCATCGAGCAACAGGTCAACGGCGTCGAAAAGATGCTCTACCTGCAATCAAACTCGACGGACGACGGGAGATATACCCTGACCGTGACCTTCCAGGTCGGCACCGATCTCGATTTTGCCCAAGTGCTCGTACAAAACCGCGTGTCGGCAGCGATGGCTCAACTTCCCGCCGCAGTCCAGCAACAGGGAGTCGTCACTAAGAAGAGAGAGACCTCGCCGCTGCAAATCATCACCCTGACTTCGGCCGACAATCGGTACGATGCCTTGTTCCTCGGCAATTTCGGCACGCTGCAGTTGCGCGATCCCCTCGCGCGACTTCCCGGCGTCGGCGACGTCGTCGTTTTCGGAATCGGCGAGTACAGCATGCGGGTTTGGTTAGACCCCAATAGCCTGAATCAACGCGCGCTCACGCCTCAAGATGTCATCAATGCCATCGAGCAGCAGAACGCCTACGTTGCGGCCGGTCAGCTTGGGATGCCGCCCACGCCTACCGGACAGGCCTTCCAGATCACGGCAAACGTCCCCGCCGCGTTGTCCGATGCCACGGAATTTGGTGAAATCATTCTGAAAACGACGGGCGCCCAGATCACTCGGTTGCGGGATGTAGGACGAGTTGAACTGGGTGCGCGAAGCTACAGCCAGGTGTTCAAGGTCGACGGTAAACCGGCTGGTGGCATTGCGATCTATCAATTGCCTGGCGCCAACGCACTCGCGACGGCAGCCGGAGTTCGTCAGTTGTTGACGAACCTCGCGCCCGGATTTCCGGCCGGTTTGACTTATGAAATTCCGTTCGACACGACGATCTTCGTCCAGCAGTCAGTGCACGAGGTTTATCTCACACTCTTCGAAGCCGGGGCACTGGTATTGATGGTGATTGTCGTGTTCCTGCAGAACTCGCGGGCAACCTTGGTCCCCGCGACGACGGTTCCGGTAACGATTATCGGAGCCTTCGCGGCGATGGCGGTCATGGGATTCAGCGTCAATTTGCTGACCCTGTTCGCCGTGGTGTTAGCAATCGGAATTGTGGTGGATGACGCCATCGTCGTCGTCGAAGGCGTGACTCAGCACATCGAACGTGGGCAACCACCGAAGCAGGCGAGCATCGCTGCGATGAAAGAACTGTTCGGGCCGATCATTGGAATCACCCTGGTTCTCATGTCCGTGTTTCTTCCGCCGGCCTTCATGCCCGGGATTACCGGACAGATGTATCGGCAGTTCGCCCTGGTCATTGCGGCGACTGCATTAATCAGCGCTATCAATGCAGTCACGCTCAAGCCGACGCAGTGCGCGTTGTGGTTGCGGGCAACGGATTCGAACCCGCACAAGAACATCTTCTTCCGAGCGTTCAACGCCATGTATGCGCGGGTAGAATCGGCCTATGTGGGTGTTATCCGGTTCGTCGTCCAACACAGTCGGAGTATGGTAATATTGGCAGTGATCCTGATTGGTTTGGCGGGCTGGGGATTTACCCGCATACCTATTGGATTTCTTCCAACCGAGGACCAGGGCTATCTGCTCGTCGCGGTTCAAGTGCCGGACGGAGCCGCGCTGGAACGGACGGAGCAGGTCATGGATGACATCGCGCGAATAGGCCTGCAAACGCCGGGTGTCCAACACGCCATCGCGATCGGCACCGGTGGCCCCTCTCCCCTCGATGGAGACGTTTCCTTGGCGAACGCCGGAATCGTCTACCTGATGTTAAAGAACTGGGATCAACGAGGGGTCGGTGAGGATTTGCGGAGTCTCTATATCCAACTCTCTCGCCGTCTCGCCAGCATCGAAGACGCCCGTACCCGCCTGCTGATTCCTGCGCCCATTCAGGGCTTAGGGGCTTCCAGTGGGTTTCAAATGCAAATCCAATTGACGGATGGAAGTACCGATTATGTACGGTTGCAACAGGTCACCGATCAGATTGTGCGTGAGGCGGCCTCAACTGCCGCCGTCAAGGATGTCTTCAGCGCCTTTCGAGCTTCGGTGCCTCAGGTCTCAATTAAAGTAGATCCGAATCAGACTGCCGTCCGGAATGTGAATGTGGGTGATGTCTATAATGCGTTGCAAAGCTACCTAGGTTCGACGTTTGTTAACCTCTTCACCCGGTTTGGCCATAACTACATGGTCTATATCCAAGCCGACCCTCAGCATCGACTCAAGATTGAGGACATTAAGAATCTATTCGTTCGCAGCCAGAGCGGCACGATGGTACCGGTGGGTTCGGTGGCGGCGATCCAACCGGCGTGGGGGCCGTCGGTGATCTCGCTCTACAATCTCTATCCTTCGGCGACGATCAATGGAGCTTCGGCCGACGGATTTAGCTCCGGTCAAGCTCTCGACGCAATGGAGGCCCTCGCCCGTCGGCTGTTACCGCCCGGAATGAAGTTCGAATGGACCGGATTGGCTTATCAGGAACGTTTGGTCGGCAACTCCTCGTACTTCCTTTTCGCGCTCGCCATTCTGCTCGTCTATTTCGCGTTGGCGGGACAATATGAAAGCTGGGTGATTCCGGGAGCGATCATCCTCGCTGTTCCTTTGGCGTTGCTGGGGACAGTAGGTGCCCTGCTGGGGCTACACCTTCCGAACAATCTGTACGTCCAGATTGGATTGGTACTGCTCATCGCGCTGTCGGCTAAGAATGCTATTCTGATCGTCGAACGGGCGCGCGAAGGGGTCGCCGCTGGTCAGCCAATTGCCGCCGCTACGATCGAGGCATCTCGGGTGAGATTTCGGCCAATCCTCATGACTTCCTTTACCTTCATTCTCGGAGTTTTGCCCCTGGTTTTCGCCACCGGCGCCGGGGCCGGGGCCCGTCATTCGCTGGGAGTTGCGGTGGCCAGTGGAATGATTGCGTCAACCGGACTGGCGGTGCTGTTGGTGCCCGCGTTCTTCATGGTCCTGCAGTCCTGGTCCAAACCTCGCCGTGTGGATCCAGTGAACAGTTAGTAAGTAATAGTGACTGATTACACTTAACTTATTAACTCCGTGCTTCGACTACGGACCATTGACCACTGATCGGCTCTCATGTTCGCCCGCTTCTTCATTGAACGCCCAGTGTTGGCGAACGTGCTGGCGCTCGTGATCGTGCTGCTCGGAGGGGTGGCTTTGTTCGTTCTTCCAGTCGCCCAATATCCTCCGCTGACGCCGCCGACCATCCAAGTGACGGCTAACTATCCGGGCGCGAATGCCCAGACCTTGATGGACACCGTGGCGTTGCCGATTGAACAACAGGTCAACGGCGTTGAAGGCATGCTCTACATGCAGTCGACCTGCACTGCGGACGGTCGCTACACGTTGACCGTCACCTTTCAAGTCGGGACGGACCTCGACCTGGCCCAAGTCCTCGTGCAGAACCGAATTTCGGCCGCTTCAGCGCAGTTGCCTAACCCGGTGCAGCAACAAGGCGTGACTACGAAGAAACGATCTACTGCCATCTTGCAGATCGTCACTCTAACTTCTGCCGACGACGCTTACGACGCTCTCTTCCTCAGCAACTTTGCCACGCTGCGGCTCCGGGATCGGCTGGCTCGCGTGGATGGAGTCTCCGATGTGAACGTGTTCGGCATCGGCGAATACAGTATGCGGGTCTGGCTCAATCCCGACGAAATGCGCCAGCGCTCACTAATGCCGAGCGATGTGATAAGCGTGATCCAACAACAAAATCAATGGGTCGCGGCGGGACAGCTCGCGATGCCGCCGGCTCCTTCGGGGCAAGAACGACAGACCACGATTGAGGTTGCCAGTGCTCTCGCCACTCCGGAGGAATTCGCCAACATCATTGTAAAGTTCGATTCGAGTAACCAGGGGGAGATTACTCGAATCCGTGACATCGGCCGCGTGGAACTAGGTGCCAAAAGCTATAGCCAGTTTTTCAAGCTGAACGGTCACGTCGCGGGTGGTATCGCGATTTATCAACTTCCCGACGCCAACGCTCTTTCGACCGCCAACCGGGTCAAAACGGTGATGGAAGAATTGGCCCACGATTTTCCTCCCGGTCTGGAATACTCGATTCCCTTCGACACGACGACGTTTGTAAGAGCCTCTGTTGATGAGGTCTATGATACCTTATTCGAGACCGGGCTCTTAGTGTTGGTTGTTATCGTCCTCTTCTTACAGAACCTTCGAGCCACCTTAGTCCCGGCTACCACCGTGCCCGTGACTATCATCGGCGCGTTCGCGGCGATGGCTGCGTTAGGATTCAGCGTCAATCTAC
>DLVS01000370.1 GCA_003445095.1 Verrucomicrobiales bacterium | reverse complement strand
GTACAGCGTGTGTTTCATCACCCTGTGGACCTGCCTGCTGCTCATTTGGTGGGGGTTGGGCATCCCGCTCGGCCCGCAGGCGAGTTATGTTCCGTGAAGTCATCACGACCGCTGAAATGAGAATTACCGCCGATGACCTAAACGGATTCGCCACGGAGGCGCTGCGACAGGTCGGCTTGAGCGAAGCAGATGCCACGCTGGCCGCCGATGTGTTGGTCACTACCGACACGTGGGGCGTTTTCACACATGGAACGAAGAACCTCCGTGGTTATGTGCGTCGGCTGAGGGTGGGCGGCCTGCTGGCGGCCTCGCAGCCGCACGTGATTCGGGAAGGTCCAGCCTGGGCAATGGTGGATGGTGGTTCAGCCCTCGCGATGCGGACGTCCGTGTTCGCCATGCGCGCCGCGATGGCCAAGGCGCGGTCGGCAGGAATCGGCTTCGCAGGTGTCCGCAACAGTTGCCACTTTGGAGCGGCGGGTTACTACGCCAAGTTGGCGGCAGACGAAGGAATGATCGGGCTCGCGATGGCCAATGATATTCCTAGTGTGACGGTACCTGGCGCCGCCGGACCTGTGCTCGGCAGCAATCCGCTTGCGTATGCCATTCCCCATCTTCCGGGCCGACCAATCTTGCTGGATATGGCGACGAGCACGGTGGCAGGCGGAAAGGTCTTTGCGGCCGCCGTCTGCGGTCAGGCCATCCCGTCGGGCTGGCTCACCGATGAAAATGGCCAGCCCACCACGGACCCCAACAAGCTCACTCGAGGTGGCGCACTCACACCGATGGCTGGACACAAGGGCACCGGGCTCGCCCTACTCATCGAAACATTGGCTGGGGTCCTCACCGGCGCGGCGACTACGTGGCAAGTCGTGAGCTGGTCGCTTCACGATCCGTCGTTGCCGACCGGACACGGTGCCATGTTCATCGCGATCGATATCAAGGCGATGCTGCCCGGTGGGGAATTCCAAGCGCGGCTGTCACGCGTGGCCGAGGAAATCCGAGCGGCGCCGAAGGCCCAAGGCGTCGAGCGGATTCTACTGCCCGGCGACTTGGAGTGGGAACGGCGTGAACAGGCCCTGGCGGAAGGTATCAACCTGCCGGGCGACGCTGCTGAGAGTCTGCTTGGATTGGCGGCGGATTTGGGAATCAATCCGCCTATTCTTCGGTAGGTCGACCGGGGTAGGGGGCGTTGAGCTGGAGGTGACGCACGGGCAGGACCTATGTGGCCGAAGGATTTCTTCGTCGGGCAGACCGTTGACATCAAGACATCACAACCAGTATGCCTTGATACATGAGAACAACATTGACCCTCGATAAAGACGTAGCTGTGCAGCTTGAACGCATCCAGCGGGATCGCGGAACCAGCTTGAAGGAAGTGGTGAATGAGGCGATTCGCCGCGGCCTGCGCGAGTTGACTCAACCTCCGCGTCGCGCCCAGCGGTATCGAACGCGCACGGTCTCCCTGGGGCGTTGCCTGGTCGGCAGTTTGGACGATGTCGCGGAAGTGTTGGCTGTGGCGGAGGGATGCTGACCGGTGTGCGGAGCTTTTTCGCGAGCGAAATGCCGGGTTAGACGCGCGACCAACTGCTGGAGCCGGAATTGGTGACGCACTTTGGCGCACGCCCGTTTCTAGCAGGTTGGGCGACCCGTTGCCGATGAACCTGCGTTCGCCGGGGGACTGGCACCAGTTGGCCCGCTGCTATTTCGCTGGAGTGGGAACTCCACCAAAGGGGGCCCCACCCTGAATCCAATGCACCACCGCCAGCGTTTCCTCGGGCGTCAGCGGCTCCTTACCTTCCGGGGGCATGGCATCCTCATCCTCGCGTGGCAGCAGGATTAACCGAACCGCTTCGCTGCGCATCGGGTCGCCGGGAACAATCGCGGTCTTGCCATCTTCGTTGGTGGCCAGCGCCGACTCTCGGACGTCGAGTCGCAAGTGTCCCTTCTGCTTCTCCTCTCCGTGACAGCTATAACACTTACGCTCCAGTACGGGCTGGATGTGTTCCAAATATGGATCGTGAACGAGCGTTCCAACGTTCACCGACGCTGACGATGCCGCTTCCGCGTGTCCGATCAGCCCACTGACGCTGTGGGGCGCGCCCGCCGTGAGAAACTTCGAACCGTGGGTCAGGCTGCCTCCTTGGTGCCCGGCCACCATTAAGAAACCCAGGCTGAGGAGCAGCAAGCCGTGATACGTCCGACGAAGCGCGAGCCGATCGGGATTGGGATAGAGACGTCGGTGGAGGAGCCACGTCACCGTGGCGAGCGTGGCAACAGCGAGGCCAGAGAGCTTGTGGATCAGGAGGACTCGCGGATCGAACTCACCATGCAAGCCTTGCAGGAAGCCCAGCACTACCGCGAGCCATGATACCCAAACCGTCAGCCCCAACACCAGTCCCACCACCTGCCGCGCCGCGTCGCTCGGCCGTCGAATCGCCCACAGCTCAAGTACCACTGCGAGCGTCAAGAAACCGATCGGGTAATGCAACATGACCACATGGAACGGCCCGAGAAAATTGGGCCAGCTAAATCCCGCGGCGATAAGCACTCCTTCCATCGTTGATGAGACGCCCGAAGCGCGCGGTCTCATCAAGGAAAGAACCGTCAACAGGAGTTACCTGAATGAGGAAGCTTCGTTTACGTTCCGCGAACGCGCCGAACCGCTCCCGCTCCTTTCATTTCGTTCAACGGAGTGCGGGCCGGGGAATTCAAGCCGTCCTGCGGCGACTTCCCCAGCCTGCCAGGATTCCGAAGGCCACCGCCACGCCCGCCAGCGCCACCGTTCCCGGCTCGGGAACCGAGGTGATTTGAATCCGTCCGCCGTAGAGGTCAAACCCTCCGGCCGGAGCAGTCACTCCGATAGCCAGCACCATTCGTTCGAGCTCGAATGAGCCCGAGAGCATTGAGAACCGGATCGCGCCTTGGACGTCGTTCCACGCATCGTTGATGACGATTTGGGTATCCGATGGAAGGGACAAGGTAGTCAGCGTCCGAGTGAAAAATGGTGACTCCGAAATGTCATCGTTGAAGAATTCGATCTGTAACGCTCCGTTCGGTGCCAGTGCCGATCCTGGATAAATCGGCAGATCAAAGTGCGCGTAAGGTTGTCCAGACATCGAATAATGGACTCGATTCTCGAATCCATCGAAACGGTACACATAAGACTCACCCGCTTGGAGAAAGACGCCTTGGCTTAGAGAGATCGAGCTGGCGAACGGAGCGGCCGCAAGGGCCAGAGCAAGGAGTTTCATCGCGTTTTCATTGGGTTACTGTGTGGGGCTGCGCATACAGTTGCTAGAACAGAAAAATGTGTCGAGCGGAATCTGCTGAGTTTTTTGAGTGGGACCTCGTCCGGCCCGTCTCTTCGAGAAGTAATTCCCTCGAAGAGTCCCAACGGATCGATCGATCTCCGGTGCTTCCCGGCTTTTGGATTCCTGACCTACTCCGGAGTTCTCCGGTGACTCCAATTGCCGACAGGTCACTCGATCAGGTCCATCCGGTGCTCGTCGCGTTGTGATTTGAATTGCCGGAATCGTTCGCGCTGAATCTTGCCGTCGGGATCCAACAGGACCGTGTCCCGCGCGTTGTCGACTTTGGTGCTGCTCCAGATTGTCAGCGCCTGTTCCCGCGCGCGGTCGCGGTCGGCCTTCGGGGCGACATAGTCGAACCGATAGTCGCTGTACCCGGGTAGTGTGCGCAGGGATCGATAAGCGATCTGCCGCACGGCGGCGTAGGGATCGTCCAACAACTCAATGAGGTAATAGCCCATCCATTGCTCTCCGGATGCACCCCGTGCCGGCTTCCAACCTAGGGCTGCCGCGATGAGCGCTCGTTGGGCCGCGTTACCACGCAGGAGGAGCAGCACGGCGGAGGAAGTCGTCTGGTCCTCGGTCGCCAATCGGGCGGAGGGCGCCCCGTACCAGTCGGTCAAATGCCGAGCTGACCACGCGAGCGACTGGTCCAAGTGACACAGGTTGCAGGCGTTGGGGCGTCCCGCTTCTACGGTGGTCTTGACGCTGGGACTATCGATGTAGTGGTTGCGCACGGCCTTGAGCAACCCATAGGTCGCGTAAGGCATGTGACAGTTATAACATTGGCTGCCGGTGGAGACGGGAGCGTGATGCGTGTGCGACTCCAGGTTCCGCCCAATTTTTTCGTGGCATTGAAGGCACGCCTGGTTGCCTTCCATGCCGACCGCCAGATGGTCGTCCGGATCGCTCTGATGAATGGAATGGCAGGACAGGCAGGTAAGATTTCCCCGGGTATGGCAGGCGGTTTCGATGAGGCCATTGTACTCGCGGCCGGTCACCCGGATTCGGCCGTCGGGCCAGAAGGCGCCTTCGAGGAAGGACTGGTCGCGCTTGAGTTCCTCGGGCAACCACGGTTGATGGTCGAATCGGGCTGGCCGGATCAGTGGCGTGGTTGCCTCCAGGTCATCACCGGGCCGGTACGGGAAACCCGTCTGACTCCATTGATCCGGGTCCCGCACCCAATTCATGCCGTGGCATTGCCCGCAGACTTGCGTGGACGCGACGGGAGAAAGTCGTTTGGGATTGACGATGCTCGGGTCCGCCCGCCCATCCCGGTGGGCCAGATAGCGCTGTAGCGGATTATGGTTCGCCAGCACGTGTTGCTGGGCGGGGCCGTGGCACGCTTCACAGGCGATACCCAGTTCGCCCACGCTCGTGTGCATGATTCTCGTCTTCGGATCGTGCCCGGGTTGGCCCCCGGTTGCATGACACTTGATGCAGTTGACGTTCCAGTTCTGGATCGGCGATCTCGCTTCGGGGTCGCGGATGAACGTATCCTTGCGAGGCACCCAGCGGCGCTCCGGGATTAGCCATGCGAAAGGGAATGCGAACTGCATATTCCCGAACATGCTCGGCACCCAGTAAGCCTGGAAATGGTGTGCCCCGGTTAACATCCCGATCCGTTTCCAGATCCGCGGCGCCTTCCTGGGATCGGCCAGCGTGTAGCCGGGCCAGCCTGCCCGTGCCTTCGCCTGGTCGTGCTGCCAATCCGGATCAACCATCTCGACCCAGTACTCCGTGCCCCGCTGCTGCAGGACAAATTTCTCGCCGTCCACCTCGAGCGTCACGTTGTTGAAGTCACCCAGCACGGTCGCGGGCGACGCCACCTGGGTCATGGTGCGGTGGTAACTGTCGTGCCAACTGGCGTACTGGCTGGGATGGCAGGACTGACATTGGTCCGAAGAAACATAGCCTCCCGGCCTACCCATGTGCGGAAGCTTCTCGGCGAGTTGGGCCGAGGAACGATCCCGGCTGTGGCGCCTCGTCTCCCACACCCAGATCGCGGACGAGACCAACGCGACAGCCACCACCGCCAGGCCCACGGCGCGTCGCCGGAAATTCCGGAGCGTGAAGGCCAGCAAGCCCAGGACCCCGCCCACAACGAGTAATACGATGGTCGCCTCGGCCCGCATTGAATTTTCTCTCAGGCTCGGGAACTCCCGGAATCAACCAGGTCGAAGAGAGTCGAGTCGGTGTGAACGCCTACGCTCGGCACGGCCGGGTGCGTCCTGTGCCGGAGCACAGTTCGTGCTGGAGGTCGACCGCCGGTCATTGGGGGAGATCTTTCTGCTTTCGGACGCTGCCCTTTTGGGACCCGCCGGTGGATGCCGAGTTTGCTGCGAGCCCCGCCAGGAGAACGGACCCGAATAGCAATGCCGCCCCCAAGGGGACCAGTAGAATTCCCACTCCGGGATCCCCGCCATGCACTGTCATTCCACCGAGGAAAAACCCCGTCGGCAGCAGGAGGCTCGCTCCGATCAGGCCGACGGAAGCGATATCCCGCCAGTGCGCCTTCCAGTCCGGCATCAGGCTAAGGCTGGCCGCAAAAGCCAGGTTCACCAGGGCTAACAAGGTCCCATGGGCGTGTGCCAGGCTCCACATTAGTCGGCGTGTGCTGTTGGTTACGTTCAGGTAGGCCGGCACTTTGAACGCGTGCAGCGCCTCCAACACCGCTCCGAGCACTAAAAACACCAGCAACGCCAGCCAGCCGAACCGCAGGTGCCGCCGGCTGACGAAGGTAATCTCACCGCTGGTCCGCTCGGCGGGAGAAGGTGCGGGGGCGGGCGGCACAGAGGCACGGGCCGGAGGCTGCTTTTTCACGAGGTGAGTTGGCAGATTAGTCGGGCGAAAGCCTCGGCAACAAGCGGAATGCCGCGCTTCAATGCGGCCTGGTTCGCCCTTCGACGACCTCAGACCTTCGTTGATATGAAGCAGCCTTTCTCCCAGGGTGGCGGGCGTGAGGAAGCGGGCGAAGGTAGTCATCACTGATTTTCAGACAGAGCCGCTGGATGAGGAGCGCCGAATTCTAGACGACCTCGCGAGCGTTGAGGCGCTGAAT
>DLVS01000108.1 GCA_003445095.1 Verrucomicrobiales bacterium | reverse complement strand
GAGCAGTAGTTCACGTCGCGCTGGGTAGGTCACATCCACCGTGGACATCCGCCACGCCGCGTAACCCACGAACGCGAGTCCTGGATAAA
The DNA here is from genome assembly GCA_003445095.1 of Verrucomicrobiales bacterium. Classification (GTDB taxonomy): domain Bacteria; phylum Verrucomicrobiota; class Verrucomicrobiia; order Limisphaerales; family UBA9464; genus UBA9464. Next base: position 3,631 of record DLVS01000108.1, on the reverse strand, counting down.
TCATCGGATGTAAGAGCAAGCGTGGCGATTTAGTAAGCCATAGCCGCACCATCCAGAGCCCGAGCGCTACGGCGCCAAGACTGACGATCAGCGCAAATCCAGTTCCTCGCATGCCGCCGTACGCCACGACTCCCACGGTCACCAAAGCGAGCAACACCGCCACCAGCGAGTGCTCCAGTAATTCATCCCATCGTTCACGGTCCCACATCGGTCAAAGAGCGAAGGCTAACGGCGGAAGATACAACGCCGGAAGCAGAAGTTACCTGAAAACATGTGCGGCTCGTCTTTGATGAACTCGAACACGAGCGGTTCGTCTGGCCCCAGCGCGGGCACGATGTCCTTGGCGGCGTCGGCGTCTTCACCTTCTAATTGCACCGCACCCCAAGGTTCGGTTGTTTGGTGCTCGCGTTTTCTTTGGCGTCGGAGGCAGGCTATCCCAATTCACATATCCATCGCCAAGGTCACAGCATTAACGTCGTAAGGACCCCATCATGGCCACCACCAATGTTAGCCCAACCGCCGCTTTTATCGAACTCGAAGGCGCCAACCCCAGTCCGGCCCGCTCGGTGGACGGCGGCGCCGTGACTGCATCCGTCGTTGAACAATGGGCTGGCCGGAGCCCCTTCGCGGCCAAGAACCTTGGGCCGGTGCAGGTCGAGGAGTTCGTGGCCGAGCTGCGGCTGGATCTGGAGCAGTCGATGGCCGATTGGATTTCGACGATGTGGTCGGGCAAATTCAGCGTCCGGAACGGTCGTGTGCTGCTGGCGAACCGGAACAATCAGACGGTGGACTCTCGTCGCTTCACGAACGCCGTGTTGACCGAGGTCGGCGTACCCGCGTTGGACGCTTCCTCCAAGGATGTGGGATACCTGACGGTCAAGTTGGCACCCGAAGCCGTCGTCCGGGAAAAGCCCGGCGGCCAAATTAGTCCAGTTTCGTCGAGGGCGAAGGCGTGGTTGACTGCGAATTTTCGCTTGGAGATTGACGGTCTGGATTGCACTCGCGTGGCCAAGATTGATGGATTCACCATCAAGCAAAAAATGGTGGAAGAATCACTGAGAGACCGCCGGATGTTAAGCAAGTCCGGCCGGGTCCAGTTTCCGAACCTGCGAATCACCTTGGGGGGCGTCAACTCTCCGCAGCTGAGTTCGTGGGCCGAGTGGTTTGACGACTTTGTGGTGAAAGGAAATTGCGATGACAGTCGGGAGAAGAATGGCGCCCTAGTGTTTCTCGCACCGGATCTGAAGACGGAGCTGGGGCGCATCGGCTTATTCAACCTCGGGATTTTTCGGTTCGCCCCCGCGAAGGTAGAGGCCGGCACCGATACGATCGCCCGCACGATGGCCGACCTTTACTGCCAACGAATGGAATTGAAGCTGGTTGGTGCGGACCCTTCGCCGCGGACGCGTCAAATAAAGCCGTTGAGTCGTGGTGCGACCGGTGCCTCACCCAAGGCGCGCCGCTCTCGCTGATCGCCTCACCTCTGCGTCGATCAGCGGTTCAATCTCCGTTTCCGAGCTGGAACGTCACCAGCCGGTCAACGCTGCCTTGACCGCCTCGACGGGTAGGCCGATGACGTTGCTGCGGGAACCTTCCACAGTCTCAATGAGTCGATGCCCCTGCTCTTGCAGAGCGTACGCGCCCGCTTTGTCGAGCACGTTCACGCGCTCCAAGTACTCCGTGATATCTTCTGCGGACAACTCGCGGAAACGCACATAAGTCACCTCGGAAAACACCTGCATTCGTGCCGCTGCGACGTGAACGAGACACACACCGGTGACGACTTCGTGGACACGGCCGGCCAGGCGGCCGAGCATCACTCGCGCCGCTGCCAGGTCCGGCGGCTTGCTCAACGGTTCGTCACCCAAGAACACGAGCGTGTCGGCACCGAGGACGAGGTGATCGGGAAAACGTTCCCCAACGGAGAAGGCTTTTCGTTGCGCATTCACCTCGCACAATCGGCGCTTCCCTAACGCCGAGTCGTGCAATTCAGTGGCGTAGCTGGGCGACACGCGGAAGCCCGCAAGAACCTCGCGAAGCAACTCCACCCGACGGCTGGATTGGGACGCCAGAATGACCGGCGGCAACGGAACGGCGCGAGTCAGCAGCGTCGACGTGGAATTCATGGTGGGACGAGCCCCTCGTGCTCCGGTCGCCAGGCCTGCGACAGGATTCGCCGAGCGTGATGTTCCAAGAGCGGCTCGTGAAGCGTGGCTTCTTCGCCAACAAATCCCTGCATCACGGCTTCCTGAATGAGTTTCACGGCACCCTTCAGATCACCCCGCTTTTCGTAGAGCAGGAGCATACGAGCCAGAACTAATCGAGGCGCGCGCGGATCCATCGAGAAATCATACGGACCATTCTCCGGCGTGTTCGCCGCAAAGGCTTTCAACGCCAACGCCAGGAATTCGAGATCGTCTCCTCGATCCCACAAGACCTCCGCCAGGCGCGCCCGATGCACTCGACGATTCTGTGGATCCGCATCGGCCAAGGCTCGCAGCGTTCGTTCGAGTTCATCCGAGGGAGGAACGTAAAAGGCGGACCGCCTGGTGCGATGCATGGTCATGGCGGCGGCCGCATATGCTCGCATCAAGCCGACATCCCCGCGCTCGCGGGCTGCCGCGAAACCAGGGAGCGCCGCTTCCGCGGCCGCGTGAGTATCCGGAGTCGCCAGACCTCGCTCGAGGGCCACCAATAGCTGAAGTGGCTCCGCGGCTTCAGGCGCCAGCTCACGCCAGCGTCGCAATTGCGAACGGAATACCTCTGGTTCCGGTAAAGAAGAAACTCGGAAGAGATCGCCGGCAGCTTTCAGTTCGTTGGTGCCGGCCGGTTGCCCCAGCGGTGGCTGCGCCAAAAGCCAGCGGGGACGAGGGTTCCGTGCCTCCGAGATGGAGAACACTTTGTTGGCCTCATCCCGCACGAACAATGCCCGTTCCGCGACGTATTCCAGCGTCGGCCGCAGGTCGCTGTGCACTGCGGCATTTGGTTCGGGGACAAACGCGCCTTCGCCGAACGGTACTAATTCGAGTGACAGCAACGTGGCTAAGTCACGAATTCCCACTCGCTCCAAGTCTGCTCGCACGGCGGAATCTTCCATTCGGCGCGCGATGGCGGTGACCTCCGGTTTGAATGGTTCGACGGATCCGATCAGCACCAGGTCACGGCCGCCCGGAAGCCAAATTCCCACATGAGGAAATACCGACGCGAAGGTGTTGATCACCAGATCCACCGTGCGGTCGTCCGTCTCATACACTTGCAGCCACTGCGCCGCCAAACCGCCAGGATTCAGCCGCTCCCGCATTTGCTCGTAGAACTCCAAACTGAACACCGACGCCACGCCCGCCATCCAGGGATTCGATGGCTCCGAGACGATCACGTCGTACTTCAGCGGCGTCGTCTGCAGAAACGTCTTCGCATCTTCCAAGGACAACTGAACCCGGGGGTCGTCCAGGGCACGGTCGTTGAACGGACTGAAGAATTGGCGCGCGGCAGTAACCACTTCCGGGGAAATCTCGACCACGTCTACGCGTTTGACCGTTGAATGGCGCAAGGCCGAGCCCACGGAAACTCCACTGCCCAATCCAACCACCAGAACATTCGTCGCGGTCGGCTTCATCAGCAGCGGCAATTG
>DLVS01000663.1 GCA_003445095.1 Verrucomicrobiales bacterium | reverse complement strand
GTTTTAGGAATCATTTCGCCGGCCGAACGTCGCCAGATGGAGGCTTCCTTGGCTCGTTTTGCGGAGCTCCCCCCGGAACAGCGGGAACGCGCTGTTTCCGGATTTCGCCGCTTCCTTGCCCTCACAGCACCGGATCGCGCGCTGTTCCTCCAGAACATTGCTCAATGGCAGGCGATGACCCCGAGTGAACGCGCAGCGTGGCGGGAAATCGTCACCCGCGTGACGGTACCCATGCCGGTCCTTCCCGAGTCACGGTTGCGGCGACCGCAACTCGCCGCCACCAATATCCTCGGGCAGTGAGGCCGATGGCTCGGGCGCTCCCGGGGCACGGTGTTGTGCTCCAATCAACGAGTAATGGGCCACCCTGCCTGGCTCATCGCTCGAAATCCACCCGCGAGCGACGCGACGTTCGTGTAGCCGAGCTGGCGCGCGGCCTCGGCCGACAGCACACTGCGAAACCCGCCACCGCAATACAGGATCACTTCGGTGTCCTTGTCGGGGAATCTGGATTCAAGGTCGCGTTCTAGAATCCCCTTTCCTAAATGAACCGCCTCCGAGGCATGACCAGCAGCCCATTCGTTGTCTTCCCTGACATCCAGCAACACCGCCCGCGGATTTGCCGCAAGTCGAGCACGCGCCTCGGCGACGGTAACTTCTCGGACTCGCGACTTCGCGTCAGCGACGAGCCGCAAGAACCCAGGTGAATGCTGCATACGCCTGACCTTCGCTCGCTCAGGTCAACCTGACAATCCAAGGTCCCCAAAATCCCACGCGCCCTGAACAATCGGATCATCCGGCCGAGAATCACCCACTCGGCGGCCCCCGGGGTGACAGCATTGCGAAGTCGATGTGGGAGCCTTCAATGCCGAGTGAGCGCGTGACACTTCCCCTGCGGCGGAGTCCAAACTAACGTGACCGCCATGGCCGAGACTACGGACGCACCGTTGGCATCCGCTGCTGCCGCAGTCGGAGGCGTAACGTTGGCGGGCGATTTTCCGCCCGATTTCGCCGCGCTGTATTCCGCTCATGCGCGTCCGATTTACTATTTGGCGCTACGGCTCCTCGGGGATCCGCAACAGGCTGAAGACGCGGCGCACGATGTTTTTGTGAAGGCCTTTGGCAAATTCGCCGAGTTTCGGGGCGACGCGGAGGTCCGAACCTGGCTCTATCGAATTACCCTCAATCATTGTTCGAACCTGCGGCAGCGATGGTCGGCCCGAAACATTCACACCGCGACCGACGAATCTTCGTTCGACCAACTTCCCGGTCCGGCCGAGCACCCGTTGCGAGTGCTCGAGACGAAGGAGCTTGGGGAAAGAATTCAGCGCGCGCTCGACACGCTGTCGGAAGAATATCGGCTTCTGGTGCTCTTGGTCGCCGATGAAGAACTCAGTTACGAACAAGTGGGAGAGCTGACGCAACAAACGGCGGATGCTGTTCGCGGGAAATTGCACCGAGCCCGCAAAGCGTTTTCAGCCGCCTTCGCCAAAACCGCCTGACCATGAAGCACGATCCGTCTCCAAATTCCAAAATCGTGGTCCGCTCCGTGGAAGAAACCGCGAGCGCGACCGAATCAGTTCAATCGCAGACGGGACTCGAATTTGCCTCGCCTGAAGAACTGGTGCGTCATGATCGCGCTCAAACTCCCATCCCGCCGACCCTAACTCGCCGGGTGGAGGAAAGCGTCGCCAACCTTCCCCCTGCTGCGAAGCCGTGGTGGAGACGGTGGTTGTAAGTGGAGCGCTCCCGTGATCTCCGCGACCTTAACTGACCCGTCATTGGACTGCCGCGAGCGCGAAGGAGACCGCGGTTCGCAGCCGCAGGCTTCCCGAAAGGTACGCGCCCGGCACCGAGCGCGAGCCGCCGCCGATCACCTTTATCGCTGCCAGCTCTGCGCCCATCGATGTGGCGTCAATCGAGTCGCCGGTGAACTGGGTCCGTGTCGGGCTGGGGTTGAAACGCGCGTGTTCCATGCGCAGACTGAGGTCAGTGACGAGCACGAGCTGACCCCAGTGTTTGCGGTTGCCTTCAGCGGATGTGATTTGCGCTGCGATTTTTGCAACACCGGCCGCGAAAGTTGGAACCCGCGCGCTGGCGAATATATCCCCCCACAAGGTGCCTGCGGATCGCCACTCGACGCTTTGGCGATCCGAGCTTGCACCGCGCTCGGATCAGGCGCTCGCAGTGTGATGCTGCTCGGCGGCGAACCCACGATCCACCTACCAACCGCCCTCGAGTTCGCCTCCCGCTTGCCTGACCACGCGAGGCTAGTGTGGAAAACCAACGCCCACGCCACTGCCGAGGCCCGAGAACTTCTGGACGGAATATTCGAGGCGTGGGTCGCCGATTATAAGTTCGGGAACGATTCGTGTGCGCAGCGTCTGGCGCGGGTCGCGAATTATTCTGCGATCGTGCAAGAAAATCTCCGCTGGGCGCATCAACATACCGACCTCATCGTTCGCCACTTGTTGATGCCCGGTCATGTGGACTGCTGTTGGAAGCCCATCGCCGAATGGCTCGCGAGTGAATTGCCTGGGGTTAAGGTCAGCCTTCGCTTCGGTTTTTGGCCGGGCTGGTTTTCTTCCCGCCATGCTGAGCTGAAGAACACGACTTCTCGGGCCGACGAGACCGCCGCCTTACAGTTCGCTCGACAACTTGAACTCAAACTCATTTCGTGACTCCGGTGACTCCAACCGAGAGGTTGTCGGCTCGCGACCACAACTCCCCTGCGACGCCACCCGCGGAGTATCAAGGATTGCCCCTCAGCGAACTTGAATCCGCCCTGGACCTTACCGAAAATTCCGACTCCAGTCTGTTCGTCTCGACCGCTTTCACCGCAGCGCATTCTGAAATCATGCTCCTCCCCGATGGCCGAATCCTCGCGCATCATGTGACGCCGGAACTCGCGGACCTGCTTCGCGGCGTCAGTCAAGGACCTGCGAAGCCCGGTATCTGACCGCGTCGTTGCTCCCGAAGCTCCGTTTCCTATGTCTTTCGCTGCCGAACTGGAAGTCCTCATTCGAGCCCGTTACCCGATCGTCTTCGTTCAGACCGCCGAGGAATTGAGGGTCCTTCCGGTGGTGTTGGAGATCGCCACGCGCCGGGGAAAAAAGGTGTTCGAGTGGGCGCATTCCACGGGGCTTGTTCCCGCCGGCACCAATATCCAAAGCCAAAAATCCCGGAACACGGCCACGAAGGATCCAGTGGCCGCGCTTGATCAAGTGTTGGAGCAGGTGGAGCCCGCCATTTTTCTCTTCAAGGATTTTCACCCGTTTCTGGTGAAATCGAACTTTGCCGTCATCCGCAAACTCAAGGATGTAGCGCTTCACCTGAAGAACAGTTTCAAAACGATCATTCTGGTTTCACCCGTCCTCGAGATTCCGGCGGAACTCGACAAGGAAATCACGCTGCTCACATTTCCGTTGCCCGCGAAGGAGGATCTGTCGGGCTTGCTCGACAAGATTTTGACGGATTTGCGCGAGCTGAAGCAGGTCCAGATCGATTTGGATGACTCCGGTCGCGAGCGACTCATTCAGGCGGCCCTCGGGTTGACGCTGGGCGAGGCCGAGAACGTCTTTGCCAAAATCATCGTCAAAGATGCGCGACTCAGTGGTGATGACGTGAACGAAGTTTTCGCCGAGAAACAACAGATCATCCGTAAGAGCGGCCTCCTGGAATATTACGCGTCCCAGGAAACTTTCGAAAATGTGGGCGGCTTGGCGGTTTTGAAGGACTGGCTGAACAAGCGTTCGGCTGCGTTCACCGCCGAAGCTCGGGCCTTCGGTCTGCCGGCTCCCAAGGGTGTTTTGCTGCTCGGCGTGCAGGGCTGCGGCAAGAGCCTCTGCGCCAAAGCGGTGTCATCATTGTGGCAGTTGCCCCTATTGCGATTCGATATGGGGCGCATGTTCGGTAGTCTGGTTGGTTCGTCAGAAGAAAACGTGCGACGCGCCATCGCCGTGGCCGAATCAGTGGCCCCGGCCATTTTGTGGGTAGACGAAATTGATAAAGCGTTCGCCGGCTCCGGCAGTAGCGGAGCCACCGACGGCGGCACCACCGCCCGAGTCTTTGGGACCTTCCTCACGTGGCTTAGCGAGAAGACCGCGCCTGTCTTTGTGGTGGCCACGGCCAATGACATTTCACATTTGCCGCCGGAACTCCTGCGCAAAGGTCGGCTCGACGAGATCTTTTTTGTTGACCTGCCGGCGGAGGCCGAGCGGCGAGAGATACTGAGAGTCCATCTCCGAAAACGAGGGCGTGATATTGCGGCCTTCGATCTCGACGCGCTCGCACGGGTGGCGAACGACTTCAGCGGCGCTGAAATTGAGGAGGCGATCAACAGCGCTTTGTACGAAGCGTTTTACGCTCATTCCGAGCTCACCCAAGCTTTGGTGGCGGCGGCGCTGGTCCAAACCGTTCCACTGGCTCGGACGATGGACGAACAGATCAGCCGTTTGCGCACTTGGGCTGAGGGACGAGCCCGCAATGCGAGCGTCGAGCGAGCGCCGAACGTGGTCGAACATCGGCGCAAAGTGGAGTTGTAGGAACCCTTGTGCTGAACGGATGGGCACCGGCCGTTGGCAGCCACCGGGGAATTCAGTCTCCACAAAACGATTTCTGGGCGGGCCGGTCCAATTTACAGCCATCAAATCACTATCACGTAAATGAGTGCCGTCGCTGTCCTGACCCCTGTCGTCATCGCTGCCTGGCCCGCGTTAAGCGCAGCGGTGCTATCTGCTGCCGCCCAGTTGGGATTCTCGGTGCTCGACGAAGCCACCCGCGAACAGGCCAACTCGGAATCGGCAGATCTTAGGCCGCGGACCATCGAACTTGAGGTGCCCCACAGCGAGGTGGTCACGGGAACTCTTGGGCGGGATCAAAGGATTCGACTGGAGCGCGAAGGATCGATCGCCACGTTTTCCCGGGATGCGCGGGGTCGGGCGAGCGTTTGTGTCTCCGGCGTGGGGCATACGGAAGAAGAACTGCGCGGCATCGGCGAGGAACTCAGTGGTCGAGTCGTTCAGCAGTACGTCCTGCAAAAACTGAAGTCCGAATTCGTCGGACGCGGCATGAACCTGGTCGAGGAAACGGAAGACGAGAACCGCGTGATCCGCCTCACGGTCCGCCATTGGCAGAACTGAATGACCTGGTGAAGTCACTGAAATACCCGGGTGCCCTGCCGGTGGGCATTTCTGCCGGCAGAACTCCAACAAGAATCGTCCGATCTCCATGAAACTTCGAGAATACGAAATCGTCATCAGCCCCGCCGGAGAAGTAGAAATTCATGTCGATGGCTTCAAAGGGAAGGGTTGCCTGGAAGCGATCAAACAGTTCGAACGAATGATTGGTGAGACCAAAGAACTTCGTCCCACTAGTGGCTACTACGAACCCGATGAAGAAGTGGCGCTCCACGGTCAGCAGCTTCATTGAGTGCCGGTTGGTTTTGTTGGTCGCGCCAATGACCAAGGCCCCCGTCAATCGCTTCCCCCGTGACTGATTCTAGCTACTATCCTCCCCGCGCGCGGGACCGTTGGATCCCCTCGGGCATGGCGCTGTTGCTAGACCGCGCCCTGGTTCGGATGGGGACCAGACTCACCCGGTTTCGACCGGCCGTGGTAGGACTCTCCATTCCATGGGAGTACTGGCTGATGGCGTTGCTGGTTCCTGGCTACGCCTATTTCTTGGAGGGGCGACGCAAATTGGCGGCGCTCATGGCGGTTAGTTGGGCAGTGAGTCTCCTGCTTTTCCTGCGCTTTCTGGGGCATGCTTGGTTGTCTGGTTGGGCGCTCGGGGCGATGGCGTCGGCTCACTCGAGTGGGCTCGGCTTCTTGTTGTTACGCGAATTCGAACGGAATCCTGACGCCGATCGGCCCGGACTGAGGACGCAAATCACCGTTCCCCTGAGTTTCTGGTTCGTTTTCTTGACGCTCGTCTATTGGCCGTTGAGTTCCGCGTTTCAGAACCATTTTGCCCAACCGCTGCTCGTCGGCGACCGAATTGTCATCTTCAGCCCAATGACTGAGCGCAGGTCGGTTAAACGCGGTGAGCTCGTCGCCGTCCGGATCAAAGGTCAAAACATTGACGGCGTGGTCGTTCGCAGCGGCGTGACCTGTGGAACTTATCTTGGCGCGGCCGGCAGCCGAGTCGAATTCACGCCGGCGCACGTCCTGGTGAACGGAATCACGCAGGACCGATTGGATGAAATGCCGGGAAGCGGCCAGATGATCATTGGCCCCGGGACTCTGTTCATCTGGCCCGTGTTAAATCAGCGGGTGATCAATGTGCCGCGCGAGTCCGTGCAGATGGCGTACTGGCAACTGGCTCAAGTTTCCGAGCGGAATTTCATTGGACGACCCTTCAAGCGTTGGTTTTTTTGGCGGCAAGACACCCTATGAGTCGGTTTGGCAATCTTGAGTTCGAAGCGGATGCCTCGCGTTCGCACGGCGAAACGCGCGTCGAACACGATGCCAATTACTGGGGGCTCGAAGCGGAACGCGCTTTCAATCGGGCCGAGTTCGAGACGGCCCTCCGCTTCTTCGCTCGAGTCTTGGAGTTCAATCCCGATCAGGTGTCCGCGTGGACGGGGCAAGTGCGAGCACTTATCGAACTAGGCGAGTTTCGAGAAGCAAAGGTTTGGGCCGATAAGGCGCTCGAGCGTTTCCCCACGGCCCCGGAGTTATTGGCGGCCAAGGGAGTGGCCTTGGGTCGATTGGGCGATGTCGATTCTGCCCTGGCGTTTTCGGATGCCAGCCTCGAAGAACGCGGCGACACCGCGTACATCTGGCTGGCCCGGGGCGACGTCTTGCTCGCGCGGAAGGAGAAGCTCGCGGATCACTGTTTTGAACGGGCCCGTTCTTTGGCAGCGGGCGCATGGTGGGTGACGTGGCTGGCCGCGCGAGTCCGGTATTATTACGGACAGTTTGCCGCCGCCCTCAAGCAAGCCCAGCAAGCCGCCGCCCAAGACGCCGGCCAATTCGTCGTTTGGGTTCTGCTGGGTGATTGTCAATTGGCCCTGGGCCTTTCGGATGCGGCGCGGGTTTCCTGGACCCAAGGCCAACAACTTGAGCCAGGGTCGCGCTCATTGACCGAACGTTTGTTGGCCCTTCGCCAACGAAGCTGGTTGCAAAAAGGGTGGGGAAAATTGCGGGGCCTCCTTCATTCGTGAACCGTTTTGCCACCGTTCCTGAGCTGCCGGAATCCCCGGATATCACCGCGGTGACTCCTTCGCTGCATCCGTACCTGGACCGGCTGCTGGTTGAGGCGCATGAGTCGGGGGCCTCAGACCTGCACCTCATCGTCGGCGTACCCCCAGCGTTTCGCATCACCGGTGAGATCATCCTCGCCAATGCTGACGCTCTGGCGGGACCGGATTGCCACGCGATGACCGAATCGCTGCTGAATCCGGTCCAGCGGCGCAAACTAGAACAGGAGTGGGAACTTTGCATTTCCATCCATCATCCGACCGCTGGTCGAATTCGCGTCACCTGTTATAAGCGCAACGGGGTGACCGAATTGAGCTGTCGGTTTTGCGGCGAGCGGATTCCAACACGTGAGGAGCTCGCGTTACCGGCCCGGGTGGATGATTTTGCGCGCCGCCCCAATGGCTTGATTTTGGTAACCGGTCCAACGGGCGCCGGAAAAACGACGACGCTCAACTACATGATTGACCTGATCAATCGCGAGCGGCGCTGCAAGATTCTCACCATTGAGGATCCCATCGAATTCGTGCATCACAATCAACGCGCGATCGTCGTGCAACAGGAAGTCCTGACCGACGTGCGTTCGTTCAATCGTGCCCTGATTCATGCACTCCGTCAGGATCCCGATGTCATCTGCGTCGGCGAAATGCGGGATCACGAAGCCATCGCCACGGCGCTGACTGCGGCGGAGACGGGACATCTAGTCCTGGCTACGTTGCATGCGCCGAGCGTGGGACACGCACTCGAACGAATGATTGGCGTGTTTGAGGGCAACGCCCAGAAACAAGTCATCCTCCAGCTTTCAAATTCGCTCCAAGGCATCATCGCCCAGGAATTGCTTCCCAGCCTCGACCGCAGTCGGCGGATTCTTGCTTATGAAGTGCTGGTCGCGTCCAACGCCGTCCGCGCCATCATTCGAGACAATCAACTCCACCAGTTGACCAATATCATGCAGACCAGCGCTCGGGATGGGCAGGTCCTGATGGATAACTGTCTCCACGATCTTTATGCGCGCTGTTTGATCAGCTACGACACGGCGGTCAGTCGGGCTCGGAACCTCGAACGATTCCAACGCGACGGCGACGGTTCCCGCTGAAAGCGAGGCACACGGTTGTGATTCCATTTGACGAGACCTGGTCACCGGTCGTGCAATCGCCGCACCTAATCCCATGGACCGCCGCGAATTCCTCGTAACCTCTGCTGCCGGGTCAACCGCTTTGTTGGCCGGTTGTGCCAGCGGACCCAGCTCCGCAGTTCGAGCTAACATGCAACCAGACACCGCCTGCTACGAACTTCGGATTTACCATATCGCTCCTGGCAAGGAGCAGGACTTGTTCAATCGATTTCGCAACCACACGCTGAAGTTGTTCGTCCGCCACGACATTACGAGCATCGGCTATTGGATGCCGATCAATGCTGCGGATCAGCGTTTACATTTCCTGTTGAGGTATCCCAGCCGAGAGGCACGGGAGGACTCCTGGAAGGCGTTCGTGGCCGATCCGGATTGGCAGGCGGCATTCAAAGCCAGCGAAGCCAACGGTGCGTTGGTTCAAAAGGTGGAAAACCCATTCCTGATTTTGACTAATTATTCGCCTGCGGTCCGGACGGGGGATGTTTCGCACGGAGGAGTTTGGGAATGGCGCAACTACACCACGGAGCCCGGTCGGCTGCCCAATTTGGACGCGCGATTCCGCGATCATACCATTCAGCTCTTCGCGAAATATGGCATGAACAACTATGCGTACTGGCACTTGATGCCCGACCAGCCGATGGCCGAAGTGACTTTGGATTATTTCCTTACTCATGCTTCGGTCGCGGCGGCTCAAGCCTCATTTGATGCCTTTCGCAAGGATCCAACGTGGATTGCCGTGAAGGCGGCCAGCGAACAAGCCGCCGGTGGTTCGCTAACGATTCCCGACGGCGTGAAGTCATTGTTTTTGAAACCTACCGACTTCTCGCCAACCACCTGAGGCATTTGGGTCAAGGATGGTTCTCGTTTTCGCGTGAAATCATGATGTTGGTGAGTGTCCGAGTAGCGCCAAGCCGGATCCATGGACTAGGCCTTTTCTCCACGGAGTTCGTGCCTCGCGGGGCTCCGATTTGGCGGTTCGAACCAGGGTTCGATCAGACGTTTTCGTCAGGGCAGTTGGCTCTACTTCCGGCCGGAGCGCAGGCCCATCTCCGGTGGTTCGGCTGGGTGGATCGTCTCACGAGTCACTGGGTTCTGAGCGGGGATCACGCCTGCTTCATGAACCATGATCCACGTCCCAACACCGGCGTTAGTTCGGATTCGCTCGATCGCACCGTAACCATTGCTTTGCGGGATATTTCGGCGGGTGAGGAACTGACCTGCGATTACCACGCGTTCGACGCGGAGGCCGAGGCCAAGTTGGGATCAGCGGCACAGTCCTACGGATGATCGGCGGTAGTTTCTAAGCGTGGCCTGGCGTCGAAGCCGTTTCCCGTTCACTGCACCGCCGGAGTTACCACGCGATAGAATCGCACCGGGCGGATGGCTCCGGGCGATAGGTCCGTCACCACGGCTTCTCGAGTCGCGACCGATGCAGGAACATCATCCAGCTTTTGCCATGTATCGCTATCAAGCTGGCCATCGCGGAATAATACCGAGTAGGTGTGGTTCGCCACGGCAGTGAAGCGGATGTGAACCGCCGCGCCTTCCGTCTCCGAACGGGCCTCAAAAAAACTCGCGTCATTCTGGGGATTGGTACCGGCCGCGAATTCTTGAGCATTAGTCCAGCCATCACCATCCGTGTCCAGCGCGGCATCGGCCGGATCGTCCGGATTGAGGCTGAACCCAAACTCCCATACGTCTGGCAGTCCGTCGTGGTCGAGATCCAGGTCATCACGACTATTTGAAGCGAGCGGGGACAGCCAGGGCAACCGCGTGATCCGACTCGTACCGTCAGGGAGGCGTCCTTCCGATACTTCCGGCGTCTGGACAACGAAATCCACCTGGTCAATCAACGCCGTGGCCGGGTTGGACAAACGAATCGTTTCTCCCCACTGATCGAGACGGAAACTAAGGTGATCCGGACCGAGCTCGGGATTCCCGTCTGCGAAGAATCTCACGAAGCCGCCAGCCGGAACAAAACTCAGCGGAGCGATTAGGTACTGGGTGAGGCCGCTCGCCGAAGGATCATCGGTGAGATAGTGACCGCCTAGATTTACCGGGTTGGCCTCCGGATTGAACAACTCTAGCCATTCGCCGTTGTTGAGCGAGACGACGAGCCATTCGTTAAACCGCACTGTGGATGAGCCACCCAGAACCTGTGGCTCGCCATTGGGCAGCGCCGGCGTGGGAGACGCGAGTGGCATCCAGGTATCCGGTGTCCGGCCCACGGAGCGATCAGGTAGTTGGAATCCAAAGGAGATGGAATCGAGTAAGCGGCCACGATCATCGCTCAAAGTGAGCACGCCACCCCGATCGGGCAATTCCCGACCTATATTCAAGTTACCGCTCGGCAACACTCGAGAGGTTGCCCAGATTAACAAACGTCCATCGGGCGCGAGACTGATATTGCCCGGAATGGTCCAGCGAGGATCGTCGTCAACTCTCAGCGTAAAACCACCGAGGGAGAGGGTATTGGTGGCGGCGTTGTGAAGCTCAATCCAATCGGCGACGCCACCTCCGGGGGCGGTCACCGCAGTTAAGTTTCGTGCCATGAATTCACTGAGCTGCAAGGTCGATCCCGGAGCCGCTAAGTAGTTGCTCCCACCCGGCGTCGCGCTGAACGGCAGAGTCACGATCGATCCGGTCGCGTCGGGCACGCGCCCGGAAGTCACGTCGGGCAATTGGCGCGGGTAGTCCACACGATTCAATACCCGCCCACTGGAATCAGAGAGCGCGATCATTCCTCCTTCGGCGGGTAGCTTGAAGTCTACATGACTCGGTCCAGGCTGCTCATCCGCAGTAACGACTGCAAAGCCCCCGGGGCCGATGAAAGTCGGAGCGGTAATCCGAAAAAATGCGTTGCTGGTGCCCAAGTAAGTGCCCGTCAAAGTCACTGGCAGGGACGCCGAGTTATGAAGTTCGATCCAGTCGTCACCCGCATCAGAATCGGCCAGGAATTCATTGATCACGACGGCGTCCAGCGATCCGGTCGCGGCCGATTCGTTGGCTGCAGCCGGGGTCGGTTCCGTTAGTTGCCACTCGCCCTCGGGTCCGATTCGTCCGGTCGTGTACCCCAGGGCTTGTGGGCCAAACGCCAGCACGTCGACCACATTGGTATTCGAATCGAACAACACCACCTGCTCCCCGCCGAAATCCAACCCAAATGAGGACTTCAAACCACCCACGGAGGTCGCGGGATCGCAGTACACCAGAACGAATCCCCCGGCGGAGATTTGTGAATTCGAGCCAAAGACGAACTTGCGCGGCTCCCGGGGATCGTCTGTCAGGCTCCAGCCATTAAGCATGACAGCCTGGGCTCCGGAGTTTCGCAGTTCGATCCAATCGAGGCTCGGCTCGGGTTGTGCGGAAACTTCATTGAGGCGCACTGCAGGTGACAGCGCGGACGAATTCACGGTCCCGGGAGTGCCCGCCGTACTTCGGCTGGCATGCCAGGACGCGCCACTGTCGGGGTCTCCGTTCAGAGCGCCGCGCTCCAATGAAGCCCCGCCCCCATCGGCTGCCGTCGGCCACGCGCCGCTGTCTCCGTAGGTGACCGATTCAATGACTCGCCCGTCTTGATCCAAGAGCGCAATTCGTTCCCCGCCGTTGCTCAGTGCCCCAGCGTAATAGCCAGCGATTGCCAATCCGGGATAACGGACCGAGAAAGCGGCGGGGTTCCCGGCCGACGCCACGACCAAGCGGGCGCCTGGCCCCAACGCCGGAAACGGAACGGGGAATCGGAACGTCACACCCTCAAAACTGAAGCCAGACAGATCCACCGGAATTCCGCCCACATTCATGAGTTCGATGAATTCATACGCATCTCCTCCGGGCGGGTTGTACATCAGCTCGGAAATGCGGATGGGCACACTGGCCTGAGCGATCTGAAAAGTCGCCTCCGCCAATGCGCTCCAATTGGTGGTGCCCACCAACGATCGTGCCTTCAATCGCAAAGGAGCAGTAAGAATCAACGGAGCCGAATACGTTTGCGCGCTGGGTGCCACGCCTTCGGTGAATGCCATGCGCGGGTCGGTTCCATCCGTCGTGTAGTAAATCGGACCGCTGATATTCGTGATGACCAGCGAGTAACCCGGTGGGACGGGGCCACCGAATTGACTGAAGCCGGGCGCATTGCTAGAGCCGTTGAACCGAGCGGTATTCAGGTGCGTCAGGACGGATCGTCGCCGACCGTTAATCCAACTGTTAATCATGCTGTTGTTGAATCCCGACACGGTCCGCGTTGCGTTCAATCGAGCCTTGGTCTCTTCGTAGCGAGCGCGGAGTCGAGCATCAGTCAGCGGGCCATCGTTGAAGAAAGCCCGGTGAACCCGGTCGGCGAACAGCATCTGAAATTCTCGACTCCGCTTCAGGGCGTTGAAGAGACGCTGAATCTCCGTGGTGCCCCATGGAGGCGAGAGCGACGACAATTGACCATTGATCGTGTTAAACGTCGTCGCGTGACCGCTCGGCTGGCCGAAGGAAAATTCAGCATCCCACATATAAAATCGCCAACGACCCTCCGGAGTCGCTTCGCGTGCGGCTCGCCAGTTGTTGTGCGGCCAGTCGTCGGTATCGATGTAGATATTGGGTAGCAAGTAGTCGACGAAATTGGTGAGGTCTACCCTGCGAGCGAATTCCTGAAAGTTAGCCGCGTTGGTCGCCGGCCGGGTCTGCGCGAGGCTGAGGAGTTGGTTCCAGGAGGAACCGTCTCCTTCGCGCACTTCTCCAAATTGGGCATTGATGTCCCAACGCTCGCCGCCGCCATGGTACGCTTGAAGAAAGTCGTTATCGATGCGCTCCGTCGGATTGTAATATCCCTTATAGACGCCGTTGAGGAAGAGATGAACAAAGGTTCCGTGACTGGCCGGTTGGCCGAGATCAGCTCCGAGTTGCCTCGCATATTCGTCTTTTAGGAACGGATTGGTGGGATCATTCATCCCCGCCCGGAGAACAATCGTATCGAATGATTCAACGGTGGTCGTCGGGAACAACGGATAGTTGAGGCGCCCCTCCCCGTACTCACCGCGGAAGTACAACCGGAACGAATATTTGCTCTCCGGGATGCTGGTCGTGCGATAATTATAGACTCCCCGGATGTAGCCACCGCCCTGAATGCGCACGCCGGCGTTCACTTGAAAGCCCCCGTTGTCTTCGGGCCGGATGTATTCGACCGACACCGGGCGTTCCCACGCAGGGCCGTGTTTGTCGGTATTACGCGGATTGTACTCCATGATCCCGGTTCGGCCGAACAGATGGTTGGTCGCGGTAACCAGTGACAAGGCTGGCAGGCTGCGCCGTTGCGTCGTTAATCCATAGAGATAGGTGTGGGTGCGGGTTTGGGAGGGCAGGCGATCAGGTGCGCTGGCTGCCGCCCGAATCACGCGGCTCGCATTGATGAGAATGGGAGCGGAATAGACGAATCCGTTTGGGGCGACGGGCAGACTCCCGTTGGTGGTATAGCGGATCGTGGCGCCGGGCGTCTCACACGCGAGGCTCAAGTTGAACGGCGAGTCATAGTAGCCTCGTTCCACGCTGAAATGAACTTCGGCAGTTTTGTTGGTGATCAAGCTGGCCACGTTGACTGACCCGGGTGTCGGCGGTGAAAAGTAACGCCACACCCAAGCGTTGCCGTCGCGCTGGCGACCATAGGAGAAATCGGGCCCTTGTTCGCCGAATTCAACGGTGTCTAGGGACAACCGCGGTAATTCCGGACTAAGGAGCCGCAACGTGTCTCCATTCGGATTCAGTTTGAAATGAGTGTGCA
>DLVS01000399.1 GCA_003445095.1 Verrucomicrobiales bacterium | reverse complement strand
CGGTCAAGTCGCGGCCGTTGAAGAGCGCTTTGAAGCCGGGCGGCGGCGCGGTTTGGGCGAGCGAGACGACCGATCCCAGAATGAGCAGGGCCGAGACGACCACGTTCCGGGAGTGTCGACGAAAAGAGCGGGAGGAATTCATAAATTCGGAAACAACGATTGGGCCAATAACCAGTGACCGAAATAGAATGCGTCAGCCCAAGTCGGACTCACAGCGAAAATTCGCGGTCGCGTTGCGTCAGTTTGGTTCGAGTGGTTCGTCGCGGAGGCTCATGCACAGCCGGCGCGCGGCCGCTCTTACGAAAGCTGCGTCTGAGCGCCTCGAGGTGGCCTATGGCCCCGCCACTAAAACCCGGTAGAAGCTTGTTTCGGCAGACGAAGGTAACGGCACTTCGACGGTTTGGTCGGATGTTCCAACGAACCACCGATTCTCCGGCGCCTCCACCGGCTGCCACCCGAGCCCGAGAGCCGTGGTCCATTGAACCTCGAAACGCAGGTTGGCCTTGCGCACGAATTTCATCCGCCAGTTCCCTGGTGATCCCGCCAATTGCGGCACCCACTGGCGGGTTCCGTTCAGGGGATGTTCTTTCAGCAAGAACTCGAGCTCGTTAGACAATCCGTCGCCATCTGGGTCGGCTGCCGGCGGCAGTTCAATTCCAGGAAAGTCTTTTTCGAGGGCGTTGGTCCACGCGGAATAGGTGAACATTCGAGTCGGAAGTGAGTTAGTAATCCAAGCCCCGAGGAGCTGGATGGCCGATGTATTCAGTTCGGCGGTGGCGAGCGGAGGCATGTGGTAGGGGGCCAGCTCCGCCACTCGACGGAAAACGGCCGAAGTTTGAACGTCTCCGGGCGCCACCAAATAGGTATTTTTGAAAGCGTAGATGTCCTGCAGGTTGTTGAGCGCCATTTGTCCTACGAGGCCGGCCTGATTGAGCGGCGTCGTGATGCGACCATCCCAAGTCGCGCGGGTAGGTCCGCCAGGAAAATGGCAGTAGGAGCAGTTGGCAGCGAGATACGAATGAACTCGATAGTCGATGGTCCAGCGTTCATCGCTCGCGGGGGCGAGGGCCGGCAACGAGGCCACTCCGGGCGGTGGGTTATGAAAGTTGCCGGCGGCGATCATCGCTTCGAGTTGATTGGTCACTTGGCCTGCCCGCTCGACCGTGCGATTGAGCTGAGCAGTCGTGAAACCCAGCAACCCGCCGGCGGCCGCATTGTGACAACTCAAACACTCATCTCGCCCCGGATAGCGCCATTTCTGAGGGCGGACCAAGCCCCCGTCCACCACCTGGAAAGTTTCGTCGCGACCGGCGGAAGGGACGAGTTCGGCATCCGTTTGCGCGTCGTTCCAACGGTAAGTTGCGCCCCAAAGTTCGTTGCCGGTCCCGAATCGAACCAGAACCCGAGTCTCCACCCGCCGCCGGGAAGCCGGGTTTCCTTTGTTCATTTCTAGTTCGAAATGTTTGATCCAAACGGCGCCTTCAGGGGAGATCCACGGCCCTCGTGGAAAGAAAGCGAGCTTCGGGTTATCCGGCGGCAGAAAATACCATCGCTGCTTGTCAGCATGATCTGACCAGAACGGAACGTTGATTTCGTACGGTTGAACGCCGGGATTGGGGCGAAGTGTGGCGAGGTCAGCAAAAACTCCAGTTTGACTCAGCAACGTGGGGATGGGAGGGCCACTCCGGCGCTGCAAAACGAGTTTGGCGACCACGCCATTGTTGAAGGTCGAAAAGAGCAGTTCATCGGTTCCCTGGTTGACCTGGACGTCCGTGATACCCGGAAACCGGGCGATCCATCGCACCGTGGGTGGGCCGGTTGGGTTGAGCTTTAGAGAACCTACTGGACCGCCAAAATCCGCGAAGACGTAGGTATCCTTCAAATCCGGATACCGATTGCCGTGATACCACGCTCCTCCAGTGATCGCGATCAACCCCTGTTCGTGTTCGTATTCGAATAGCGGCGTAGCATACGGCTCATCAATCAAGCCGAAGGGCCAAGCAATGGAGCCCTCGTAAAAATTCCAACCGTAGTTCCCCCCCGCGACGACGTGATTGATTTCTTCGCGGCGATTCTGTCCAACGTCGTTGGCGTATAGTTTCCCCGTGGCCGGATCGAACGCGATGCGGAAGGGGTTGCGGAACCCGATGGCGTAGAATTCGGTCCGCAATTTGTCGGGCCTGATCGGTTGCTGGAAATAAGAGGTCAGTCCCAACAAAGGATTGTCTGCCGGCACGAGGTAGGTGCCCGGGTGGATCGCTGGATGAGGATTGGGCACAAGATTCCCTTGTCGCCGGTCGGGATCAATCCGGAGAATGGCGCTAAAGAAATTGTCGTGGAAAATCTGCGTGTTCCGGTACGTGTCAAAGGCTCCCCCGCCGTCCCCGAGGGAGACGTAGAGATAACCATCCGGACCGAACTCCAGGTCGCCGGCATTGTGGTTCGAATTAGGGTCTTTCTGGGAAATGAGCGGTTGCTCGGAATCTAAGAGGGCGTGATTGGGATCGGCGGGATCGATCAAGAATCGAGCCAATCGTTGATGGAGAGTGGGCTGCCCATCGACCGGAAGCGTTGTCGAATAATAGACATAGAACTGGCGATTCGTCCGCCAACCCGGATGGAATGCCAAGCCGAGCAACCCGCTCTCGGAGTCCGCAAAGGTTTTCGAGGTGAGGTCGAGGAAGGTGGTGAGCTTGGGTTGAGCGAGATTGGTGATGACGAACAGATTGCCGGATTTCCCGAGTAAGAAAATCCGATTGGTGTCTCCTGGGGCAAAAACCAAGCCCGTGGCCCAGCTCGCCTCGAGTCCAGGGAACGTCGGTTCCACCACATATTGCTCCAGCTCCGGAAGCAAAGGCAGCCCCAGACTCGTAGCGTCCACTCCGTTAACTCGGCCCTGAAGGATGACGAGACTCAGCAACGCAACGCGGCTGAGATAGCGAACTCCAGCTCCCCAAGAGGCAAAGTATTCCCAGTTCATAATTTCCGAATTTCTTATTAGCAGGATCGTTGCCCGAGAAAGCGCTCACGAGCACATTCGGCCGGGAGCAGGGCTAGAGTTGCCCTTGCCTGCCAGGAATCAGTCGGCTCGCGTGGCCACTCCTTTGCGAGGTGACGTCAGTTGCAACAAGTCGAGCAGGACGTGCTCTGCCTCACGCAAATGCGGATCGATCTTTGGGCGTTGGGCGGACGTATCGTCATCCACGTCATCCGCTCCGGTCGCTGGGGTCGCCGCGGCGGCATCGCCCGCGACGGAAGTGGTCCCGTTAAACGTAATCCCGTTGGTTACCACGAGATTCGTCATGGCCGCGGGTAAGCCGGGTTGATCGACATTTTTGAGGGTGATTTCCCAATGTGTGGGCGTCGGACCGGGGCGGGAACTTTGTTCTTTCTTCCGGGCTTCGGCCCGCGCCTTGTTCTCCGCGATCTCCGCTCGGCGCGTTGATTCGTTGAGCGAGACGGATTTTTCAGCCTTCGCTTTCCGATATCGTTCAACATCTTCGCGGATGTAGTCGAAGTCGCGATCGGCTGAAACCCGCGTGGTGGCTCGTTTATTTAGATCAGGAATGAGGCGGCTAATTTCCCCGTCTTTGCCAAATTTGGACGGCGCAATGGTATCCCATTCCAGCGCGTTCTCGAGGGAGGATTCGCCGATATCCATCTGATTTTCGACACTGGGAAGGACCACATCCGGCACCACCCCTTTGAGCTGGGTGCTGGCGCCGCTAGGACGATAGAACTTTCGAATGGTCACCTTCGCGGCTCCCGGATCTTTGACGTCGGGCACCACCGCCGCGAGTTCTTGCACGGTTTGGACCGATCCTTTTCCGTGGGTCGAATTGTCCCCGACGATCACGGCGCGGTCATGATCCTGCAACGCCGCGGCCAAAATCTCGCTGGCACTGGCACTCAATCGGCTCGTAAGAACGACCATCGGGCCGTCGTACATCGGGGCATCTTCGGGCGAACTGTCGACCTGTACTCGACCATCGAAATTGCGAACCTGCACCACCGGCCCGGCCTTAATAAACAAGCCGGTAAGGTTGATGGCCTCTTCCAACGAACCGCCCCCATTGCGGCGTAAGTCGAGGACGATCCCTTCCGCTCCTTCGGACAAGAGCTTTTTTAAGAGTTTCGCTACGTCCCCGGTGGTGGTTTTTCCGGAGCCCTTCCGGCCAGCAACGGGGAAGTTGGCGTAGAACGACGGAAGATCGATCACGCCGATCCGGTT
>DLVS01000161.1 GCA_003445095.1 Verrucomicrobiales bacterium | reverse complement strand
GCGGGTGCCAGCCAGAAATAAACCTTCCGCACATACGCCGGCGTAAAATCTTCCTTCAGAAGGAACTTCAGCCCATCGGCCATCGGTTGAAAAATCCCCAGGCGAACCAGCGCCGGGCCCAGTATCGGTATGTATTTCGCGAAGATTGGCGTGGCACGGTTCGGACCCACACGATCTTGGATCCAGGCGGACACCTTACGTTCCACGAGCACCGCATACGCCACAAAGGTCAACATCAACACGAACGCCACGATAATCTTCGTGATGCTGAACAGGACGAACTGGGTCGTCGGATCGAGATAGCGAATAGAATCCATTCGAACTAGATTTCGACGTTGACTCCGGTGTCGCCCAGCTTGGCCCATTCGAGGCCCGCGAATGCCGGAACGTCCTTCGCCATCTGGTTGAACAGTCCTTCGATGGTCGTAAATCCCGTCGGACCGACCACCCGATGAACGAGCTCATGGAGAAACTCCCACTCAGGGCGCGCCTCGCGCGGTCCCTCGACCGCCTTGATAAATTTCTGCACCCGACCCTTGGAATTCACAAACGTTCCACGCTTTTCCGCATGAGCACAGCCGGGCAAAAGGTAATGCGCGTGATTCGTGGTCTCATTCGGCAAGATGTCGCTCACGACTAAAGTCTCCAGCTTGCCCAAGAGGTCCGGCTTGATCCCGTGCTTCGTGACATCTTCGCCCAAGACGATGAGCGTCTTGATGACGCCCGAGGCGATGCCATTGGCAATCTTGGGAAGATTAATCCCCATCTCGGTGAAGGCGATGCCGGTCAGCCGCGCGCCGTTGCTATTCGGATTCTTATCCGCGCTGACCAAGAGTGGATCGCCATCCCCTTCCCTCGGAACGGAATCAGTGAGGGCTCCTAATTTCGTGGCCAACCGCTTGAGCAAATACAACTCCTCGTTCGTCTGTCGCGCGCTAGCCACGACGGCCACGGAACCCGGGGCGGCCGTTGAGAGTCGGCGGGTTAATTCTTTCAAAGCCGTTTCCCAACTTGTCGTTTGAGTTCTTCCGTCCGCCGTGCGGGTCTGCACCTCATCCAGCCGATCTTCTCGACCGATCCATTTGTAATTTAATCGGCCCGAGTCGCACATCCAGGGTCCGTTGACCGCGTCGTTCTGCCGAGGCTCATACCGATACACTGTGCCTTCGCGGGAACCGATTGTGATATTGCAGCCGGTCGCGCAGCTCGTGCATACACTTTTGGTTTCCTTAAGAAACCAGACCCGCATCTTGAATCGAAAATCCTTCGACGTGAGCGCGCCCACGGGACAAATATCCACCGTGTTCAGGGTGTAGTTGTTGTCAAAGGAACCCTCCTTCCACGCGGCAATCGTGTTGTACGAGCCGCGATTCACGATACCGAGCGCATCATCCCCGGCGATGTCTTTGGTGAACCGAATGCAGCGGGTACACAAGATGCAGCGCTCGTCGTCGAGCACGATGCGGGGACCGAGATCAACTGCCTTGGGCTTGTGAACTTTTGCTTCGACAAATCGGCTGTTCGCTTGGCCGTGTTCGATCGAATATTCTTGGAGCTTGCACTCACCCGCTTGGTCGCAGATGGGGCAGTCGAGCGGGTGATTGATGAGCAACGACTCCAGCACGGCCTCGCGCATTTGCTTGGTTGCCGCCGAATCCGGATATAACTCCATTCCGGGCGAAATCGGCGTCGCACAGGCAATGGCACCCCGGGGTGTCTGCGGCTCATACGGTAATACCGAACGCGCGATCTTCGGCGTCCCGTCCGGATTAAATACCGGCTTGCGGTCGTGACCCATCATGGGCGTGCCGAATTCGATCAGGCACATGCGACAGTTGCCCACGATGGGCAACTTCGGGTGATAGCAATAGTGCGGCACTTCTCCACCGGCGAATTGGACCGCCTGGAGCATCGTGGTGGGCTGAAGCTTGCCCTGCCAGTCGGGCATCAACTTCGGCACTTCGACCTCGCGGCCATCCACCTTGATCCGGATCTTCTCAACCGGCGGTGGAGCGGCGGGCGTAGGGGTTGGGGTCGCAGCGTTAGACATGGGGTGTTATCTCGCAGCGGAAAGCTTCTTCACAAAAGCGGTGTGTTCAGCGCTGGCGAGCCCTCGGCGAACGGCTGCCGCGACTTTCTTTAAGTCACCCCCCGCTATGGCCGAACGGTCGAGCCAAAGACCTGGGAAGAACCGACTGCAGAGTAGTCCGCCTCGGCTGGGCTGAAGGCTTTCACTCTCTCCGGACTCGAAGTTGAACCAATGAAACTCGGAGTTGGGAAGTGACCAAACCAAGTATTCGCGGACCCCATTGCGCCGATAGACCGCGAGCTTCTCGTGGAGGTCGTGAGCCAGACTGCTGAGGGCAACTTCGACCACCAATTCTGGTGGCCCCTTGATGTACTTGCCCTCACTCAAGTTGCTCTGCCCACCGCAATCTGGCGCAATCAACAGGTGCGCGTCCGGCTGGTGCTCGTTGTCATGGTCGAGGATAACGGTGGCCTTGGCGCCGGGCCAGACCCCCGGAGTCTCGGAGGCGTAAGTAAATAGCCACCCGGAAACAAGGGCCGTCGCATTGGAATGAGCATTACTGAGCGGAGAACCCAGAAAAACGACTCCTTCAATCAATTCCGCTCGTTTGACCTCCGGCATCCGTTCGTAGCGCCGATGAAACTCCGGCTGGGTTAGGTGATAGCCCGTGTCCAACAGCGGAAACGATCCCGACACGATCGCGCCGGTCCGGCGAAGCTTCCGAGGCTGGTTGGCGAGGGTGTTCATCAGAAGTACGGCTCAAGACCGCGGGTTCGCAGCCAGTTTCATCTGCTGACTCGGCCCGGCACCACTGGCTCGAGCGGCTTCGTCCGCCGCGCCCTGGGCTTCGAATTCCTCGCGGAATTTCTTCACAAAGCTCAACACCGGCCAAGCGGCCGCTTCGCCGAAGGCGCAAATGGTGCGGCCTTGGATGTTTTGCGCGATGTGCGTCAAGTAATCGGCGTCAGCCTTACGACCTTCGCCGTGTTCCAGACGGTGCAGGCCTTTCGCCATCCAGAGTGAACCTTCGCGGCACGGAGTGCATTGGCCGCAGCTTTCGTGCGCATAAAACTCCGCCAGGTTGGCCAATGCCTCCACCATGCTCCGACTGTCATCCAGCACGATGATCGCTCCTGAGCCAGACATAGTGCCGGCCCCTTGGAGGGAATCGAAATCGTACGGAAGGTCCAACATGGCGACCTCGGCTTTGGTCATCTGGCCGTCGGGTCCCTTCCGATTCAGGGAAAAAACTTCGCCCGCTTTCAAGACCTTGGACGATGAGCCTCCAGGAATGATCGCCTTCAGCGAACGGCCTGGCCGCAAGCCACCCCCAAAATTCTTGTCAAAAATGAGCTGACCGAGGGTCGCTTTGCCCACTTCGATTTCGAAGTAGCCTGGGTTCATGACGTCCCCGCTGAGACTGACGATCCGTGTGCCGGTGTTGTTAGGCGTTCCCAACTTCGCATACTCGGCTGCGCCCATCGCCACGATGTGTTTCACCGCCGCCAGCGTCTCCACGTTATTGACGATCGTGGGACACATGTATAGTCCGAGCACCGCAGGAAAGTAAGGCGGCTTGATTCGCGGATAGGCCCGCTTGCCCTCTAAAGATTCGATCAAGCCAGTCTCCTCGCCGCAAATGTAGGCACCCGCACCACGGTGAACATAAATCTCAAGGTCGTAACCGGAGCCGAGAATGTTCTTGCCGAGAAACCCTTGGGACTTCGCCTCAGCCAGCGCCCGATTCAATAGTCGGGCGCCGTCAGGCATCTCGCCGCGAATATAGATATAGGCGAGCTTAACGTCGTTGGCCCAGCACGCGATGATCATCCCCTCGATCAATTGGTGCGGGTCCTTGTACATAATCTGCCGGTCCTTAAACGTCCCGGGTTCCGATTCGTCGGCGTTGCAGATCAGGTAAATCGGTTTGCCACTCTTGCGGTCTACGAAGCTCCACTTGAGGCCCGCGCTAAATCCGGCGCCGCCTCGGCCTCGCAGGCCAG
Organism: Verrucomicrobiales bacterium; assembly: GCA_003445095.1. Taxonomy (GTDB): domain Bacteria; phylum Verrucomicrobiota; class Verrucomicrobiia; order Limisphaerales; family UBA9464; genus UBA9464. The sequence goes on along the minus strand of DLVS01000161.1, from coordinate 342 downwards.
ACTTCAGCACCTCGTCTCGGATCACCTCCTGCGGCGTCAGTTTCTTGCCGTCAGAGAGATCTCTGGGCGCGGTGGCCAATGCTTTTTTCAACGACTCATAGCCGCCATGGCGCAAATAACACTCCAAATCCGGGGTGTAGCCCGGCGAATCAGCGTACTTGAGGATCAGTTTGAATTGTTCCGGCATGGCTGTGCTTGACTCAAAGGGTCACCTGTCTAGCTTCCGCCTGCTTCCGGCCTGCCCGATGGTGTAACGGTAGCACAGCAGACTCTGGATCTGTTTGTCATGGTTCCAATCCATGTCGGGCAGCCAACTCCACTTCGCATTCGTCTGGAATCGCA
>DLVS01000305.1 GCA_003445095.1 Verrucomicrobiales bacterium | reverse complement strand
AGGCCTTTGGGGCGTGGTGGGATGGGGTTGAGCGTAGGAGCTACCCAGTTCGCCCGCTGGGACTTTCCGTCGCGCAGCGGATTAGCTGGGGACGAGGTGGAACTCGTCCTTACCGGTTCTCGGCAACATTCGTAACATGATTCGGCTTTTCATCATCGTTTCGCTCTTCGCCGGCGGTGCGCTGGCGGCCGCGGAGCCTCTCATTGTCTCTGCTCAGGAAGTGCCTGAACCCACGTTCCGCAACCACGTCCAATCGGTCCTAACCAAATCGGGCTGCAACATGGGGGCGTGTCATGGTGCTGCCTCGGGCAAGAACGGCTTTTACCTCAGTCTGCGGGGTTACAACGACGAGGCTGATTGGGTGGCGATCACCCGCAACGCTGGCGGCCGCCGCATTATGCCGACGGATCCCGGTCGGAGCCTGTTGTTGCTCAAGGCCACCGGAACAGTTCCGCACAAAGGGGGAAAACGTTTCGAAGTCGGTTCGCCCGAGTATACCACGCTGGCCAACTGGATCGCCGCCGGTGCGTCGGCTCCGCAGAACTCTGATCCGCGCCTTACTCAACTTGAAGTCCTGCCCGCGCATGCACGGCTGCCAGCCGGCGCGACCAAACAACTCCAGGTTCGCGCGCATTTCAGTGATGGGCGAGTGGAAGACGTCACGCGCTGGGCCAAATACTCCAGCGCCAACGAGACAGTCGCCAACGTTGGCGACACGGGCGAGGTGAAGGTCGTCGGCTTCGGCGAAGCAGGCGTCACCGCGTGGTATCTGAGTCAGATTGCGGTGGGCTTTATCACGTCTCCGTACACGAACGAGATTCCGGCCGACACCTTCGCTCATCTGCCGGTCCGCAACTTTATTGACGAACAAGTCAACGCGAAGCTCCAGGAGTTGAACCTCCCACCGTCCCCGAAAACCGGTGACGCTGAGTTTCTCCGCCGCGCGTATCTCGACACGATTGGTGTTCTTCCGACTCCGGACGAAGTCCGCCGGTTTCTGAGGTCTTCGGATCCTCAAAATCAAAATCCAAAATCTGAATTGGAACGCCGCGACGCCCTGATCGAGCGCCTGCTGAATCGGCCCGAGTTTGTGGACTACTGGGCGTACAAGTGGAGCGACCTTTTGCTCGTCAATTCTTCCAAGCTTCGTCCCGCCGCGGCCCGTGCTTACTACGCCTGGATTCGCCAACAGGTCGAAGCCAACCGCCCGTGGAACGAGCTCGTCCGCGACCTGGTGACGGCTCGTGGCAGCACTTTCGAGAATGGCGCGGGGAATTTCTTCCTGCTCCACGACGATCCGCGGGGAATGGCGGAAACCGCGACGCAGGCGTTTATGGGCATGAGCGTTGGCTGCGCCAAGTGCCACAACCACCCGAGTGAGAAGTGGACGAACGACGACTACTTTGCGCTCGCCAACTTGTTCTCTCGGGTTCGCATGAAAAACGCCGCTGGAGACGGAGAACGCATCTTGGTCGGCGCCAGCGACGGCGAACTCGTCCAGCCGCGCACGGGTAAGCCGCAGAGGCCGCGCCCACTGACCGGCGTCGCGCTCGACTTCGATGCTGTCGCTGATCGGCGGGCGCATCTGGCTGACTGGTTGGTGTCCCCGGAGAACCCGTACTTCGCGAGGTCCATCGTGAACCGCCTTTGGGCGAACTTCTATGGAGTGGGTCTAGTCGAAAAGGTGGACGATTTGCGGGTCAGCAACCCGGCGAGCAACGAGGCGTTGTTGGCGGCTGCCGCCGATTTCCTGATTGCGCAGCGCTTCGACCTGAAAGCATTGATGCGGGAGATTCTTCGGAGCGAAACCTACCAGCGCAGCAGTCAAGCGCTCCCGAACAATGCGGCCGACACCCGGTTTTATGCCCGGTATTATCCTCGGCGGCTGATGGCCGAGGTTATTCTCGATGCCTACTCTCAGGTGACGGGCGTGCCGACCGAGTTCAAGCGCTCGACCGGCAACGGTGATACGTTCCAGTTTGCGTATCCCAGCGGAACTCGCGCGCTGCAACTCCCAGACTCTCAGGTCGCGAGTTACTTCCTGGAGAGTTTTGGGAAGCCTGATCGCATCCAGACGTGCGAATGCGAACGCACGGCCGAGCCCAGCGTGGCGCAAGTGCTCCACATCGCCAACGGCGCGACCCTCAATATAAAGCTATCAGCCAAGGAATGTCGGGCGTCCCGCTTACTGGAAGAAAATGTCGCCGCTGATCGGGTGATAGAAGAGGCCTATCTTAGCGCGTTGTCGCGCTATCCCACAGACGCCGAGAAGTCGCGGTTGGCCAAACTCTTGGCGGACGCGCCAACTGCCGAAAAACGTGCCGTGCTGGAGGACACGTATTGGGCGCTACTGAGCAGCAAGGAGTTTTTGTTTAATCACTAAGACAGGAGCGCGGACGGCCTCGTCCGCGTAAGCACTCGTCTCAACAAATGTCGCGATTACGTAGATCTCCGGACGCGAGGCACGATGTGGTCAATGCCACGCACCTCAATCCACTACGCGGGCGAGGCCGCCCGCGCTCCTGTTCGCGTCTTACTACGCTTGGTGCCTCGGCCTTCGTCATTGGGGCATTCTTCCTTCTCTTTCCCCTTCACTCTGCGGATTTCTCTGTGCTCGAACCGCTCCTCCAAGAGCACTGCGTTGAGTGCCATGGTGCGAAGGAGCCTGAAGGCGGACTGGTGCTGGAATCCTACGCGGACTTCCTGAAGGGAGGAGAGTCCGGTCCGATTGTTGTTGCGGGAAAGAGTGGGGAATCCCTGTTGGTGAAAGCGCTGGAAGGTAATTGGGGCAAGACCGGCAAAAACCAGTTCATGCCGCCCGGCAAACGGGAAAAGCTCAAACCGGAACAAATCGCCTTGTTCAAGGCGTGGATTGATGCGGGCGCTCCGGCCGCAACTTCGACTTCCGCCCCTCACGAACTGGTCGTGCCTCAGATCGCTCCCAAGGGTTCCCCTCGCCGCCCGATCAACAGTCTCGCCTTCGAACCGAGATCCCGCTTGCTTGCCGTCGCCCGGCCCGACGCTGTGGAACTCTTCAACATTGATTCGCGGAAGATTGAACGAACGCTGACTGGTCTGCGCGGCGTGGCCAACGCGGTCGGCTTTTCGGAGGACGGCCAGTTTGTTTTCGCGGGAGGCGGCGACGCGACGGGCGGAGAGGTGCGTCAGTGGAAAGTGGCGGACGGCTCACTCGTGCGAACCCTGGGCGGTCACAAGGACGCCGTGTACGCGCTGGCGATTACCGCGGATGGCCAGACTCTGGCAACCGGAGGTTACGATTACGCAATTAAGCTCTGGACCCTCACCGACGGTACGGAACGAACGACCATCGCCGCGAACCAAGGCGCAATTATGGGTCTGGGGTTCCGTCCCGATGGGCGTATTCTCGCCAGCGTTGGGTATGACCGCACGGCGAAGGTTTACGATTCGTTAACCGGTACGCGGCTGGAGACGTTCGGCCAGGCCTTGAAGGAATTGAACGCCATCGCCTTCTCGCCCGACGGTCGAATGCTGCTCACTGGGGGTAACGACAACCGGATTCGCGCGTACCGCCTCGGACCCAAGGAAGGTTCCAACGAACTCATCGCGACAGTGTTCGCTCATGAAGGAGCAATTCTGAGGATCGCCTTCAGTCGTGACGGCAAGACAGTTGCCTCGTCCGCCGATGATCGAACCGTCAAGTTGTTCGACGCCGAACTGAAGCCACGGTTGACGCTGGAACCGCAACCGGATTGGCCGACGGCACTCGCCTTCGCTGGCAGTGAAATCTTAGCCGTGGCCCGGGCCGACGGCTCGTTGGGGCTCTACAATCCCGCGGACGGCAAACCAGCCCAGCCTCCGAAGCCTGAACTCGTGCGCACCGATCCGCGCGGAATCGAACGGGGAACGGCGGAGCAGTTGAAGTTGGTGGGCCAGAACTTGGGCGCCATCACGGTCGTGAGCGTTTACCGAGGAGGCCGCCTGTGGGCCGCCATGTCGCCGGAGCTCCGAGATGGGGAACCGGTCATCACGCTCGCACCACCCGCCGATGAACCGACGGGGCCGTGGGAAGTGAGCGTCGGCAACGCCACCGTTGAGTCGGCCCGAGTGAAAGTTTGGGTGGACGATTTAACTCAGAAGGCTCTGTCCACAACCGTGCCTGGCGCGACGGATTCCGCGTCCGTGTCGCTGGAGAAGCCAGTTTCCCTTTGGTGCCATTTCGACCGCCCTGGTGTGGCGGCGGAGTTCGCATTCGCAGCGAAGGCCGGTCAAAGGCTGGTGTTCGATCTCGCGGCGCAACGACTCGGGGCAAAGGGAGACTTTGCGTTGACGTTGCTCGACGCGAACGGCCGGACGATTGCGGCGAACGCTGGCTCGGGCGGCCAACTGGACCCGTTATTGAGTTTCACTGTGCCTGCTGATGGTACCTACCGACTTCGTATCGCCGAGGCAACGTTTGCGGGTTCGCCCGACCATTTCTTCCGGCTCTCCGCGGGCGAGCTTCCGCTGGTGACGGGTGTGTTTCCGCTGAGCGTTCCCGCCAACCAAGAGAGCGAGGTGGAAGTTTTGGGTGCAAATCTGGGCAGCGGCAGGACCGTGAGACTGATCGCGGGTGAGCCAGGCGAGACCAACCTTCCCGAACCGGTGAAATCCTGGCGCACGCGGCGGGAATGGAAGGTCGTCGCGACGGATTTCCCGGCCCCAATCGAAGTCGAACCGAATGATACTGCTGCATCAGCGAATCGAGTTCCCGTTCCGGTTTCGATGAACGGCCGACTGGAGTTGGCCAAGACGGGCGGCGTTGGAAACCAAGCCAGCACGCAGCCAGGCTGGGCGAGTTCCGGTGGCGACTCGGACTTCTTCCGATTTCCCGCTAAGCAAGGAGTGACCTACGTCGTGGAAACTGCCGCGGCCATGAGAGGTTCGCCGGCCGACACTCGGCTCGAAGTATTCTGGCCAGAAGGAAAACTGGTCGAGCGCGTTCGCCTCAAAGCCGTGCGCAATTCGGCGATCACGTTTCGCCCCGAAACCTCGGATGAAACGGGAATCCGGTTCGAGAACTGGGAGGAGATGGAGCTCAATGACCTCCTGTGGTGTGGCGGCGAAGTGATGAAGCTGTTCCGCGCGCCGCAAGGGCCTGATTCTGACACGCTCATGTATTCTTCGAACGGCAAGCGTCGCGGCTTCTTCGACACCACTCCCGTCGCCCACTATCTCGGCGAGCCTGTGTATCTCGTAACGCCGCTCGCACCGGGCGAACAACCGGTACCCAACGGGTTGCCCGTGTTCACGCTCCCCTTCGCAAATGAAGATGCCGCGTCACGGGACATTGGCGCCGATTCACGGATCTACTTCACCGCTCCGGCCGACGGCGATTTCCTCGTACGAGTAACCGATGCTCGAGACTTTGGCGGACACGCCTTTGCGTATCGACTCGTGATCCGTGAGGCGCACCCTGACTTCTCCGTTACTCTCAACGGTGCCAGCCCGACGGTGGCGCCCGGCAGCGGACAGGGTTTCAATGTTTCGGTCAATCGCCGAGACGGCTTTGAAGGTCCGGTGCAAGTTTCCTTCAACCATCTGCCGCCCGGGTGGACGCTTCCCAGCTCATTGGTCGTCGAAGCCGGCCACGAGACTGCCTTTGCTCCTCTGAACGCTGCCACCAATGCGGTCGCGCCGCCCGACTCTGACTGGGATGCAGTGACCGTAGTCGCGAGTTCAGTCATTGAGGGCCGGGAAGTGGCCCTGGCGGTGAACAACCTCGGCCGGCCGAAACTGTCGAAGGAAACACCAAAACTGCTCGTGAAACTCGAGCCGGTTTCTCCGGCGGGAACAGCCACTTCGACCAATGGAAATCCCGTGGTGACGCTGACGCCAGGCGGCATTGCACTCGCCAAGTTGCGTCTCATTCGCAACGGCTTCGATGGGGTGGTGACCTTCTCCGTGGACAACCTTCCGCACGGCGTAATCGTCGAGAATCTCGGGCTCAACGGCATCACGTTCCTCGCCGATGAAAACGAACGCGAAATCTCCCTTGCCGCTGCTAAATGGGTAGCTGATCTGGATCGCCCGTTCTACGCCGTCGAATACCAGGCCGGGCAGCAGACTTCTGAGCCTGTGGTCCTGCGGGTGCGGCGACCGATGACGCAGGCGAACGCTGGCCATCCGTGAGAAAGCGCTCAGGCCGATGGTGTCGCGCGGTTGGCGGTCTCGAGGATGGCATCCAGTACTTGGAATACTTCCGGGGCGATCTCCTCAACTGGGATAGCGTCCGCGAGTCCGTGGTAATCTCGCTTGAACGTTCTCTGGGGAGTGCCCAAGCGCTCGTAGAACAGTTTGAAAAGGGGATCGAGGAAGTCATCAGTAACCTTGATGTCCGGTCCCCAAGGATCGGGTTTGTTAATGAGTCGGAGGGCGTTGACGAGTTCGCCGACGCAGGTCGTCAGAATTGCGAGGCGGGTCTTGCGTTCGGCCTCTTCAATCAAGTCGTCGCTGCGGAGTCCCATTTGGACGAAGGCGTTGAGACTAGCGGTTGTGACGAGATAGTTTTCGATCTCACGTCGCGTCCACATTCGCTCTGTGAGCTGTGAGCCAGTGTGCAGTTCCTTTTCAAGCCGGTCAAAGAGGGCGAAGCCGACGAGGTCTGGTTTGGCCTCACGCAGACCTTGAAAATGATAACGAGCTTCCTGCGGTTGATTAGAGCCAAGGTAAATCACCGGAACGGAGTCATTCAGAATCGCAGCAGCCGAGTGTCGCGTGCGATTGGAGAGACTACGAAGGATCGCTAGATCGGTTGAACCTTCGAGGTAGAGCATCCAACCCTTTTGCTCGGCGAGGTAATAGTCCGCCATCCGGATGCTTTCGAGGGCCTTTTTCACCTGGCTGCGCGAGCGGGTATCGACGCGGTGCGGCTTTCCCACAAACGCCATGACGACGTCGCGCTCGGCTGCCTCTTGAAGGACAATTTCGGAATGGCTGGCCGCGATGATTTGTGATCGTTGCTGGGAGGCAATATCGGTGAGCAGATTGTAGACGTCGCGCTGCCGGAGAATCTCCAAGTGTGCGTCCGGTTCATCGAGGAGGAGGATGGCACCAGGGTTGGCGAGCATATAGCTGAGCAAGAGAAGAACCTGTTGGCACCCACGACCCGAAGATGACAAGTCCAGTTCAACGCCAGATTTCTCACGATAGCCAAGGGAAAGTTCGGCGCGCTCCTTGATGTAAATTGGTTCGAGCAGGGTGATCTGGAAAAGGCTACGGATGTGCCCGGTAAGGGCGCGCCAGGCGCTCTTGTCTTCGCGGTTGAAGAGCTGCCAGCAAAGGTTACGCAGGACCTCGGCTGTGCGGCCTTCGCCGATGAGCACGCTAATCTCGCCGCTCTCCTTTCGATGTTCGCGTTCCGCGAGGCCCGACATGGGCGGAAGAAAAACGATGGAATGGCGGCGCGCCCCCTCTGGAACTTTCCCGTCCGCCGTATTCTTTAGCCGACAATAAAACGACTCCTCGTTGGCATAATAAAACTCCATCGAGCAATTCCACGGTTTGTCTTCATGGACGCCCTCCGCCGTGAGCGTGATATAAACCTTTTCAGTGCTCTGCTTGCCGTCCTCTGACTTGGTGTCTTGGGTGTGGAGATCATTCCAGAGCAGCCGCGCACTCGGGATGGGGATTGGATACAGGTCCCGACGGTTAATGGTCACGCCCTTGCGCTCGCTGGCGGAACTGTCGTCGCGCTTCTCCGTCCACCGCCGCCACCCGACATCCCAGAGCGTCAAAGCCTGCAGGGCGGAGGTCTTCCCTGAGTTATTGGGTCCAATGAGAACCACGGCGTTGCCGAGTTCGAGCGTGGCGGATTGGAGCCGTTTGAAGTTGGAGATTGAGAAACGGGTGATCATGGGTGGTGTTCCAAGTCGCCGGAAGTGGGTGCGACGAATCTCGCGGGATCGAGCCTTTCAAAACGCATTTGTTCCAATCGACAAGAACGTAATCGCAGTGCTGGCCGGCTTCTTCGTAACGACACGATTTCCCGCCTCCTCGGCGAGAAACTACCTTGGCCGATAACAAGCCCTGGGTAGGCCGAACGAGGGAACTCGAGGTTGAGAAACATGGCGAAGGCAAGTCGGAAGCAGGATCAAGGGCGGATCAAGCCGGAACGCGCGCTTCCTTCCTGCGATGGCCAGGATCCCTGAGTGAAGGGCGAGCGCAACGAGAGTCATTTCTCGGACGGCCATTCGAGTCAGTCCGTTGACGGCCGTATGATCGTCACGGATGGTCCCGGCCACGCCATGAGTCCGCCCGTGCAGGAGCCTTGCTACCGTTCTTTCTGGAAGATCACGTCCACCCGCGAAGTGCCCGAACTGGGCCCGGGCCCGCGACGTGGGGTATTGCCGCGGCGTGAGCTTGAAGCGCGGCTGGATGTTTGGGCGACAGAGCAGGAGTTGGATCCGGACGCGGCAACCCGGCTGCGCGCATCCGCCCTTCTGTACCACGATCACCACGATGCCGCGCACGACATCGTTCAGGACTTGAACGACGTCGAAGGAGCGTTGATCCACGGGATTCTGCATCGTCGGGAGCCCGACTATTGGAATGCCAAGTACTGGCTCCGGCGGGCCGAGGCGCATCCGATTTACGTCGCCTTGGGACGGCGTTTGCCTCAGCTCGTGCTGAATGCGGAACAACAGGCCTTGGCTAAACAACTGACCTTGCCGGGCGCCTTTGAGCCGCTCGCCTTTGTCGATCTCTGCGAAGAGACGGAGCGCCGGCCGGCCCTGGATCCTTCGGTGGTCTGGCTTCGCCAGGTACAGCACGCGGAATTTGAGGAGCTTGTCCGCTTTTTGGTGGAAGATTGATCCATGCTCTAGGCAGGCGAATCCCCACGTTGTTTCTCGCGGGCTGAGCGTCGCCGGCTTGTCCAGGCTCGGACTGCACCGCGCCGTCCGCTAACCTCCTGGCCGTGCAGCCGATCCTCACGGTCATATCTGCCGTTCTGCCGGTGTTCTGTCTGGCGGGAACGGGGGTCATTCTGCGGCAGGTTCGCTGGTTAACCGCAGAAGCGGATGCCAGCCTCATGCGGGTGGTGGTCAACGTTCTGACCCCAGCCTTGATTTTTCATGTGGTGCTCGGCAATGCCGCGCTGAGGCGACCTGAAAATCTGTTTCTTGCTCCCTTGCTCGGATATTTAGGCGTCGCCGCTGGAGTTGGCGTCGCGTGGCTGTTGCGTCGACGATCAGGCTTAACCGACGAGCGCAGCCAACGGACCTTCGCCGCGCAGACTGGAATCCAGAACTACGGATATGTTCCGCTGCCACTGGTGCTGACGCTGTTTCCGGGAGACTCCGCAGGAGTTTTGTTCGTCCACAATCTTGGGGTGGATACCGCGATGTGGACGGTCTGCCTCGTCGCCTTGGGGCACGGGAGTTGGCACGAATGGCACCGACTCCTAAACCCGCCGATCGTGGCGATTGTCATTGCTGTCGGACTCAATGTCGCGAACGCCGAGCATTGGATGCCAAAGTTCCTACTGACGACGGCGGAGATGTTGGGAGCCTGTGCGTTTCCCTTGGGGATCATTCTCATTGGGGCAACGATTGCCGATTCTGCGGCTGAACTCCGTCAGGATTTTGACTGGCCCACAGTGGCCTGGGCGTCGCTCGTCCGACTCGGGATCCTTCCGGCGTTGATCCTCGGGCTGGCTTGGATTCTACCGGTCAGCCGTGAGCTCAAACAGGTGTTGATGGTTCAGGCGGCGATGCCGGCGGCCGTATTTCCCATTGTGCTAGCGCGGCATTTCGGAGGGCATCCGCTCACCGCAGTCCGGATCGTAGTGGGCACGAGCTTGCTGGGATTTCTGACCATCCCAATCTGGCTCAAGCTAGGCCTTTGGGTGATCGGATCCGGCTCCTGATTTTCGTTCCCGGCGGACAGTGGTTTCGATGGCTTTAACCAGGCCCGCCAGGTTGTGTGGTTTGGCTTCGACATTCGGTGACAGGCCCAGGGTTGCTAGGGCCTTCGAGGTTTCTGGACCGATTGAGGCCACACGGATCTGAGGAAATCGGCGGCGAATTGCCGGAAGGTCGAAGCGAGCGTGGAAGTGTTCGACCGTGGAGGCGCTGGTAAAGGTGATCCAGTCCGCGCCCGACTCGGTGAATCTGGTGGCGGCGCCGGTGGCATCTTCGGTTTCCGCGATGGTGCGATAGCAGGCCACGTCGTCGACGATCGCACCCCGGTCTTCGAGTTCGGTCACTAACTCCGGATTGGCGACCTCAGCTCGCAAACACAGGATTCGCAGGTTCTCGATCGTTTCTTTCTCGCTGATCGCGGCCGCAACTTTGCGAGCTACATATTCCTCAGGCATCGCATCCACGCGCAAATGGAGCTCGGTCAGTTTTGCGGCAGTGGCGGGCCCGACCGCCGCGAGTCGCGCGATGCCTAAGGAGCGAACGTCGTCAAAGGCTCGGAAGAAGTACTCGAAGAAGGCGGTAACCCCGTTAGGACTCGTGAAAATCAGCCAATCGTATTCGCCGAGACTCGCCATACTTTCGGCCAAGGGTTCGGCGTTCTCCGGGGGGACAATCTTGATGGTGGGAATTTCCATCACGTCGGCCCCGAGTTCTTGGAGCTGTCGGCTGAGCTGGCTCGCTTGCGTGCGCGTTCGGGTCACGACGATGCGCTGACCGAAGAGAGCCCGATGACCGAACCAATCCAACTGCGACCTTAAGGAAACGACGCCTCCGATAATGGTGACCGCCGGGGCCGCAATGCCGGCTTCTTCGGCGGCATGAGCAATTGTGGCGAGCGTGCCGGCAACGGTCTTCTGTTGGCCCGTGGTGCCC
>DLVS01000303.1 GCA_003445095.1 Verrucomicrobiales bacterium | reverse complement strand
ATCCATTCGGCGACTTCAATATCGTGGCGAACGACTATTTTCGCACGCTCGGCGTGGCGTTGCTTCGCGGGCGCGACTTCAACTCTACCGATACCGCGAATGGCCCCGCGGTGGTCATCGTGAACGACGCCTTCGTGCGGCGCTACTGGCCCGGCCAGGACCCGCTGGGTAAGCGAATCATTCAACACGGCCCCAATGGCGGGACGCCTACCGAAGTCATCGGCGTTGTCGAATCGACGCACAACCGATCGCTCACCGCGTCTCCCCGACAGGCTCTTTATTTTCCTATCACCCAGAAGTCTGACTTCGCCATGACGCTGACCGTCCGAACCGGTCTCGATCCTTCATCGACGATCACTCGTCTTCGGGAGCTCGTGAAATCGCTCGATGCAAACGTGCCGGTTTTCGGCGTTCGGACCTTAGCTGAGCAGAAGGATGGCTCCCTCGCCTTGGAACGGATGGCGGCCACGTTGCTCAGCGGGTTCGGCGTCCTGGCATTGCTTCTCGCCGCGCTCGGCATCTATGGCGTGCTGGCGTATTCGGTAGGTCAGCGGACCCGAGAAATTGGCGTGCGCATGGCGCTGGGAGCGCAATTGGGCGATGTCCTCCAACTCGTGTTGAAGCAAGGGGCAGGTCTCGTCGCGTTGGGCCTGTTGGTGGGCTTGGGTGGAGCGCTGGCGAGCACGCGGTTAATGCGTGGGTTTTTGTACGGGGTCCAGCCGATCGATCCGCTGACGTTCCTGAGCGTGATCGTGGTTTTGGTGGGGGTTGCCCTGCTCGCCTGCTGGTTGCCCGCTCGGCGCGCGGCCAAAGTGGACCCGATGGTGGCGCTGAGAACAGAGTGAGCGATTTCAAATCTTCAATCGGCCAATTTCAAATTCCCCACTGCCAGGAATGACGTCCGCTTCGCCTTCCCGCAGTTGCTGCAGGGCCCCTCGGCGACTCTACGCCCTAAAGCTTGGCTGGCTACCACCAGTCCGTGCGGCCGACCGGCACTTCAAAAGAAATTTGTAACCCTCGGCAACTCAAGGTTGTCGTACAGGCATCACCCGTCGTAAGTTGGCTTTGTGATTCGGCCCAGGCAGCCACCAAATCCGCAACAACCGGGGGCGCTGCGCGGCCTTCCGGTTGGGCTTCTTGCTTGGGCGGCCGCGTTGATGCTCCTGGCCGGGACTGGATCGCTTAACGCCAACGAGGGTTCGGGTGGGGATCAGTTTCGGCAGCAGGTTCAACCCATTCTCAAGGAGTTTTGCCACGACTGTCACGCTGACGGCATGAATAAGGGTGGCGTGACATTGGATGAGTTCGCGTCCGATCAAGCGCTGCTGGAGAATCGAGAGCTCTGGCTGAAGGCCTTGAAGAACCTGCGGGCCGGCATGATGCCGCCGAACAAGAAACCACAGCCCTCCGCCGAACAAAAACGGGTCATTGAAGATTGGATCAAGACCGCGTCGTTCGGAGCGGATCCCGCCAATCCCGATCCAGGGCAGGTGACTGTGCGCCGACTGAATCGAGTCGAATATCGCAATACCATTCGCGACCTGTTGGGTGTCAATTTCGATACCCAGGCTGAGTTTCCGCCGGACGATTCCGGACACGGCTTCGACAACCTTGGCGAAGTCCTGACCTTGTCGCCCATGTTGTTGGAGAAGTATTTGGCGGCGGCGAAAACGATCGTGACGAAGGCCGTACCGGCGGTCTCACGAGTTCCTGCCGAGCAGGTGATCTGGGGGCGAGACTTTCTGCGGGATGAATCCGCTGCGGCGGAGGCGACCAATGGGCCGACGGTGTCGGACACATCGCTAGTCTTGTCGTATTACGCCGGCGCGTCGGTCACGAACATTTTCAAGGTCGAGCGACCCGGAAGATACCAACTCGACCTCGACTTTACGGCCAACGAGCGGTTCGTGGATAACCAATTCGATTACAACAAATGCCGTCTCGTTTTTAGGGTGGATGGCGAGGAGTTGCTGCAGCAGGAATACACCCGTGAAGGGGGCCGGGCATTCCACCACGAATTCGAGCGAACGTGGAAAGACGGCGAGCACGAAATTGCTTTCGAGATTCAGCCGCTGACTCCTGACCTCAAACAAGTGCGGTCGCTGACCTTGCGGATCAAGTCGGTGACGGTGCGCGGGCCGATGGAGCGGGAGCACTGGGTTCGGCCCAAGGACTACGAGCGCTTCTTTGCCCAGGATCCGCCCGAGAGTGAATCGGAACGTCGTCAATACGCCCGGGAATTGCTCGCACCTTTTGTGCGCAAGGCTTATCGACGCCCGGTGGATGACGAGGCCCTTGACCGGCTGGTCGCGTTGGCCGAACGGACCTATCGCCAGCCGGATAAGACGTTTGAAGCCGGCATCGGTCAGGCGATGACTGCCGTGCTGGCGTCGCCGAGATTCTTGTTCCGGGAAGAAGCGGCCGAGTCGGAATCGAAAGGCGACCGATACCCACTCATCGACGAATACGCGCTGGCCTCGCGGCTTTCATATTTTCTGTGGGCCTCCATGCCGGACGACGAGTTGTTCCGGTACGCCGACGAGGGGAAGTTGCGGGAGAACCTGGAGATGCAGGTGAAACGGATGATGGCCGATCAGCGATTCGCCAACTTCATCAAAAACTTCACCGGGCAGTGGCTGCAAGCGCGGGACATCGAGTCGGTTTCGATTGATGCCCGACAAGTCTTGGCCCGCGAGGCGGCGCCCGATCCCGATTTTGAGCAACGCCGGCAGCGTTCCCGGGAATTGCGCGACAAGGAGGAGACGTTGACGCCCGAAGAGAAGCAGGAGTTGGCCGAACTCCGGGCAAGTTTCCGACGACGTTTCGGCATGCCGCCCCGGGCTGAGCTGAACGGCGACTTGCGCCGCGCGATGCGGCAGGAAACGGAGAAAACCTTTGACTACGTCGTGCGCGAAGACCGCAGCCTGCGGGAGTTACTCAATAGCGATTACATCTTTCTCAACGAACGGCTGGCGGGGCACTACGGACTGACCAACCTCAATGTCCTCGGCGACGAAATGCGACTCGTCCCGTTACCGCCCGAGAGTCCCCGCGGCGGAATTCTCACGCAGGGCACCGTGCTCGCCGTCACCTCGAATCCCACGCGCACGTCGCCGGTGAAACGCGGACTGTTCATCCTGGAAAACATTCTCGGCACGCCACCGCCGCCGCCACCGCCCGATATCACTCCGTTAGAGGATGCCGCCAAAGGGATCACCAACCGTCCGGTTTCCCTGCGGGAGACCCTGGCTTTGCATCGGGAGAAGCCGCTGTGCAGTTCTTGCCACAACCGGATGGATCCGTTGGGGCTAGCCTTGGAAAACTTCAATGCGATGGGAATGTTCCGCGAATCGGAGCGCGCCCAGACCATTGACGCCACGGGCACACTGCTCACCGGCGAGAGCTTTGCCAACGTTCGCGAGCTGAAAGAGATTCTTGTGCGCCGTCATTCCCGGGATTTTTATCAGACGCTGACTGAGAAAATGCTGACCTACGCGCTCGGCCGTGGTCTTGACTATCACGACGTGGACACAGTGGACCGCATCGTGGACCAGCTCGCTCAGGCGGATGGGCGTCCGTCGGCGCTGTTTGCTGGGATCATTCGCTCCGCGCCCTTCCAAAAAACCCGCGCTACGTCACCACAGATTTCTCCTCCAACCAGGCCCGTGCAGCAGCGGGCCGATGCCAGAACCAAGCCATGAACCATCAATCGAACCTCGCCGCCGCTCGTTTCGCTAGCCTGAGTCGTCGTCATTTCTTGCGCGGCCTCGGCACCTGTATCGCGCTGCCAGCCTTCACCTCGCTTCGGCCAACAACTTTGCTGGGCGCTGAAACCGCCAGTACCGCCAAGCTGGCTACCACCGCCACCGGCGCGCCGCTTCGCTCGGCTTTCGTTTTCTTTCCCAATGGCGCGATTCCGTCCGCCTGGTGGCCCCAGGCCGCGGGAAGCGACTTCGAGGTCAGCACGACGCTTAAACCGCTCGAAACGCATCGGCAACACTGGCAGCTCCTGGGCGAGCTCGACCACAAAGCCGCCGAGGCAGGTCCTGATGGAGGCGGTGACCACGCCCGTGGCAACGGCGTCTTCCTGACCGGTGTCCGCTTGAAGAAGAGTGCGACGGACATTCACGCGGGGGTCTCCATTGACCAAGTGATGGCCAACCAGGTGGGGCACCTGACCCGTTTCCCTTCGCTAGAACTGACCTGCGATGCGGGGCGCTCGTCGGGCGCGTGTGACTCGGGTTACGCTTGCGCTTACCAGCACAACCTTTCGTGGAGTTCCGCCACGACGCCGAAGTCTCCGGAGGCCAATCCGCGCATGGCTTTTGAACGTTTGTTTGGCGAGGGCCCGCCTGGTCAACGCACTGAGAACCTAAAGCGTCGCCAACAGGAGCAGCGGTCCGTGCTGGACTTCGTGCTCGCCGATGCCCGCGCCATGGAGCGGCGGCTCAGTTCGAACGACAAGGACAAGCTGGACCAGTACCTGACTGGAGTCCGCGAGATCGAGACTCGCATCGAGAATGCGGAACGATTCGGTGACGTGAAGGATCCGGGAGTGGAGACGCCGCACGGAATTCCGTCCGACTACGGACAACACCTCCAACTCATGTATGACCTGCTCGTGCTGGCGTTTCAGACCGATTCCACCCGCATCGCCACATTGTTGCTCGCGCACGACGGTAGCAATCGCTCGTTCCCCGACATCGGCATTCCCGAGGGTCACCACGATTTGTCTCACCACTTCAACAGCGAAGAAAAGATCAAGAAGGTCGCCGAGATCGACCTGTGGTATGCGAAACAATTCGCGAAATTCGTCGAGAAGCTGCAAAACACGAAAGACGTGGACGGCCAGTCTTTACTGCACAATTCGATGATCATCTACGGCGGGGGCAACGCGGATGCGAATCGACACACGCATTCCAATCTGCCGATCATCCTCGCAGGGGCCGGAGGAGGGACGCTCACGCCGGGCCGATACGTGAAGCATGGTTCCGTGCCCACCACCAACCTGTTCCTTAGCCTGGCGGACCGGATGGGATTGCAGGAACTGGAACGGTTCGGTGATTCGACGGGAAGGCTGGTGGAGGTTTAGTTTTTACTGCGGTCGAACCCTGATATAATGAAATCATGTCAACCAAAGTTGCGACCGCGGATAGTGTGAACGGCTCCAAGACCGAGTCGGGCGACACCGTTGAGAAGTATCTTGCCGAGATGGCTTCTATTCGCCGCCGGATGAAATCCACGGATTCGCGTATCCGCCGGGCGGACGCTTCGATTCGGCGCGACCTCGACGCAACTCGACTGATCCTCTGTGATGTTCAGACAGTTCGTTGACGCTGTCCGCCAGATACTGTTCCTGCTGCGAGATGTGGAGCAGTCGAAGCAGGACCTTGCCACGCTTAAGGAGCAATTAGCGGAAACGAATCAGTTAATCCGGCAGCTTGCGCAAGAGTTTCGTCATCTTAGCGAGCGAGAGCAACAGGAACGAGAGAAACTCATTCTGAAGTTAGAAAACACTTTGCTTCGCTTCGAGCGACAACTGTCGCCCGCGAAAGACTCTAAAAAAGCCAAATAGGTGGCACAGAGCTCAGTCGCAATGCACTTAACGAAAATGGCTTTCTTCTGGGCATTGCTTGCCGTCGGGACCGCGATGGCCGTTGCCGAGGAGCCACCGGTGCTTCCCCTCTGGCCGAACGGCGCACCCGGTTTCGAATCGCGCAAGGATGAGCCGGAACAAGCCAAGGACTACTGGGTAAAAAACATCCACAATCCGTCGATCACCGTCTTCCTGCCACCGAAGGAGAAAGCCACCGGTGCGGCGGTGCTTGTGATTCCCGGCGGCGGCCATCGGGAGCTCGTGTACAACGCCGAAGGCGTGGAGCCCTCCCGTTTTTTCAACAGTATTGGCGTCGCGGCGTTCGCGCTGAAATACCGCCTGGCGCGCGAAACTAACTCTTCCTACCGACTGCCGCAGCACCCGCAGCAGGATGCCCAGCGCGCGATGCGCTTGATCCGCAGCCGGGCAGAAGAATGGGGAATCGATTCTCATCGGCTTGGTGCGATTGGTTTCTCCGCGGGTGGCGAGGTCGTCTCAATGATCGCCTACGATTCCGGGGACGGTGACCCCAACGCTGCCGATCCGATCGACCGGCTAAATTGTCGCCCGGATTTCCAGATTATGATTTATCCCGGTCCGCTCGGAATTCCCGAGGTGATTCCCACCAATGCGCCGCCGGCATTCTTGCTGGTGGCCAACGACGACCGCGGCGCGTCGGGCAACATCGTCAAGCTACTGCGGGGATATCGCGATGCCCGGGTGCCAGTTGAAGCTCATATCTATGCGCGTGGCGGTCACGCGTTCAACATGGGCAATCGGTCGAAGTTGGAGACGATCAAGGGTTGGCCGCGGCGCATGGCCGATTGGATGGCGGACAACGAGCTGCTGAGTCCTGCGCCGCCGACCCCAGGAAAATGAGCTTGAGGCGACGGGCCGTGCAGGAAAGAAGCAGTTGAACCACCGATAAACACGGACGGGAAAGAAGTGGTTAGACTGAATCGTCACGACGTGGATAACTGCGCCCGACCGAAGGTTGCATGACTCCACTGCGTATCGTCTTCATGGGCACTCCCGAGCTGGCGCGGACTATCCTCGTCACCTTGTCCGACGCTCCGTTCGCTCGAATCGTGGCTACCGTGGTGCAGCCCGATCGCCCGGCCGGCCGACATTTGCAACCCGTCGCGGCTCCCGTGAAGGTCGAAGCGATTCGACGAGGGTTACCGGTACTTCAACCGGAGCGCGCGCGCGATCCTGTGTTCGTCGATCAACTTCGTGCGCTGAGCCCCGACCTGCTTGTCGTCGCCGCGTATGGACAAATCCTGCCAGCGTCGATCCTCGAACTTCCTCGGTACGGCTGTTTGAACGTGCATACGTCGCTCTTGCCACGGTGGCGCGGGGCGGCCCCTATCCAATGGGCCATCGCTGAAGGAGATGCTGAGACCGGAGTGACCATTATGCAGATGGACACGGGTTTGGACACCGGGCCCACACTTCGATTAAGGAGCACTACAGTTTCCGACCAAGATACCGGCCAAAGCTTGCATGACCGACTCGCCGTGCTTGGCGGTGAGTTGCTGGTG
>DLVS01000450.1:2076-2581 GCA_003445095.1 Verrucomicrobiales bacterium | reverse complement strand
CCCAGGCGATTGATCGCACCCACCGGATCGGGCAAAAACAAAAGGTGATTGCCTATCGACTCCTGATCAAAGAGTCGGTCGAAGAGAAAATTCGCGCGCTGCAACGCCAGAAATCGCAATTGGCGAACGATATTTTCGGAGAAGAGAAGTTCGCCCAAAGCCTGACGCTCGATGACTTGCGCTTCCTACTCGCGGATTGATTCCAGAAACAAAAAACCCGCCGGCAGCGTGACTGCGGCGGGTTGCGGAAAATCGTGGCGCTGGCTTACTTCGCGGCTTCGATTTTCGTCACCGCAATTAGGTTTTTGTCTCCGTCCTTTGTGTATTTGCCCGTCACTGTGATTTTCTTAGTCCCGGAACAAAGGTTGTCCTTGTGAAACGCAGTGCTCACGTCACCCGTGAGAAAATAAAGGACGGTCTTGTCACCGTCTTTGACTTGCACAACGTTCTGGCACTTGTCGTTCTTTTTGAGTTCGCACTTGGCGCAACAGCCGGTGCCCGTGAC
>DLVS01000450.1:0-2052 GCA_003445095.1 Verrucomicrobiales bacterium | reverse complement strand
GTGAGGTCTTTGCCTTCAGCGGCGCGGACTTGGAGTAAGCCGGCGGCCAACGAGGCGGCGACGGCGAGTTTGAGCAGTAGTTTCATAATTGTGAGAGTGGTTCCGTTTGTTCGTAGGATAAAAGCCCACCGTGAGCCGGATGGCAAGTCGCGATTATGAAGTTGCCGGCATTCGATGGCGCGGTCTTAGCAGGCGGCTCTTCTCGCCGAATGGGCCAGGACAAGGCCACCTTGCATGTGGGCGGCGAGCCGTTGCTCATCAGGCAATTGCGCCTCTTGCGGACGGCGGGAGCGAAATCGCTGTGGGTCTCGGTCCAGGCCGAGTCGCCTCTCCCGGTGAATCTCGACCCGACTGTGGGCCTGTTGCGCGATACAGTCCCGAACGTCGGTCCGCTCGCTGGTCTTGAGCGAATTCTCAATTCGATGCGAAGTGAGTGGGTGGTCGTGATCGCGGTGGATTTGCCGGCGCTGGACGTCCCATTTTTGACGCGGCTTGTCGCTCAATGTTCTCCCGGCTGTGGAGTGATTCCCGAGTGGCACGAGCAGCTCGAACCGTTGGCGGCAGTTTATCCACGAGCCGCCTATGCCTCGGTGGAGAGTCGCTTGAGGGGCGGGCAATTGACCCTGCAGGACTGGGCGCGCTCGGGGATCGCTTCCGGCTGGCTGCGTGTCTGGCGGTTGCCTGAACAGGACGCGCAGCAATTGATCAATTGGAATCGGCCGGGGGATTTCATCGAATCGTGAACCCCTCACTCAGTCCACCTCACCGCGAACGAACTTTTTCCCGGCTTCTGTTGGGAGAATTCTGTTAGCGTCGACCGCATACGAATGTTCAAGTTTGGTGAATCGCCAGTGACTCGCTTGTTGCGAGGTCTCGCCCGGCTAGTCCAAGCACGGCCCCGTTGGTTCATTTGGCCTCAGTTCCTCCTTTGCGGCCTCTGCGTTTGGTACACGGTGGCGAATCTCGAATTCGTCATGGATCGCAATTCGCTGTTGGATGCAAACCTGGCGTACAACCAAAACTTCCTGGCGTACCGCCGCGAATTCCCGGCCCAAGCTGACCTCGTTGCCGTCGTCGAGTCCGAGACATCCGAGAAGAATCGGCAGTTTGTCGAACGGTTGGCCGCTCGCTTAGAAGCTGAATCCACCGCCACGGCGGTGACCAACCTCTTCACGGACGTTTTTTACAAAGGAGACCTGAAGCTCATGGGTCCCAAGGCGCTCCTCTTTGTACCGGAGACCAATCTTGTGGAACTCGCCCGGGCACTGGACCAATACCGGCCCTTTCTCCAGCAATTCAGTGGGGCTTCGAATCTGAGTTCGCTTTTTGGCCGGGTGAATACCGTGATTCGGACGGCTCCCCAGCAAACCAACGGACAAGCCGACTCTCTGGTTCAGGCGCTGCCGGCCCTCGAACGTATTATTCGCCGCGCCCAAGAAAGTCTTCTCCGGCGAGGGACTCCACCTTCGCCCGGAGTGGATGCGTTATTCGCTGCGGGGGCCGATGCCGAGAATCGAAAGTACATCACCTTTGGCGGCGGCCGGCTCTATTTGGTTACGGCACGTCCGCGGGCAGTATTACCTACTGAATACCCCGCACCGCCTCGGTCCATTTGGCGATCAGCAATTGGGCGAAGCGGGTCCGCTACTGAAGCGGAGATTGCGGCCCGCCGTAAGGCCGCGCAAGAGGCGCTGAACGAACACGCCGTCAAACGCTTTCGGGTGTTAGTTGGCGAAATCCAAGCCGAAATCGGAGGCGTGAACGCCGGGGTGACGGGGGAAAGTGTCTTGGATTTTGACGAAATGGTCCAGAGCCAGACCGATTCGACCCGCGCGACAATTTTTTCCTTGGTGCTGGTCGCGCTGATTTTCATTTTCGGGTACCGACAGGTCGGCCGCCCGCTCAAGGCCACCGCCTGCCTGATTGTCGGCCTCGGTTACACGATGGCCTTCACCACCGCCACGGTGGGGCATTTGAACATTCTCACAATTACGTTCGTGCCGATGCTGATCGGGCTCGCGATCGATTTCGGCGTCCATCTGATCACCCGTT